>CAYZKF010000113.1:1964-6027 GCA_964479135.1 uncultured Acidimicrobiaceae bacterium | reverse complement strand
GGAGGCGGTGGCCTCAGACTGTGACCATCCCGGGATGGAGATGGCCGACATCTCCCAGCTGTCTCAGAGAGAAGGCCCATCCGGTGCTGATCGGGGTCATCGTCAACCGGCTGACGCCGGTATGGGGCTGGCGGAAACGCTCCCATTCCCAGGGGACGGGGTCGAGCCCGAGGAGATGTCCGAGAACCACTGCGTTGGTCCCGGCGTGGGCGACGATGATCACCCTTCGCTCGGGATCGTCGACCGTCCACAGATGACGATGCCCGGGGGCCATGGGGCGGATGCCTTGTCGGGCCAGGGTGTCATCGAGCCCGGTGATCACTCGCTCGTGGAATGCCCGGAAACTCTCGCCACCGGGGAGCCCTTCCCACATTTCCTCCATGTTCCTCACGTTGGCCCGAGCGAAATGGCGGTCGATCTCGTCGGCAGGTGCCCCCTCCCACTCCGGTGGGTTGCCTATCTCTTGGAGCCAGTCGTAGGCCTCGCCTTCGCGGGCCACCTCGGCGCCGATCGGGTCGGCAGTTTCCATGGCGCGATGCATGGTCGAGACCCACAACTCGTCGATTCCGCCCAGGGTGGCGAGACGGTGGGCTACCCGGTGCGCCTGCTCCCGACCCAGGTCAGTCAGGTAGGGGTCGTTGCGGGCGATCCGGTCCGGGGTCCAGTCGGGTTGGCCGTGTCGGATGAGGAAGAGGTCCATGTGACGGGAAACTAGGCGATTGGCCACCGACCGCCAATACGATGGGGTGTCAGTGTCACGTCAAACCCTGATCGACCACCTGATGGATCACGCTCTCCGCACCGACGGGCCATTCACCCTCCGCTCCGGTGTGGTCTCCGACTGGTACCTGGATGCTCGTCAGACCACCTTCGACGGTGGGGGAGGTTGGACGGTCGGTGAAGCGGTGCTCGAGGTTCTCGACCCCGCCGTCGAGGCGGTGGGCGGGATGACCATGGGAGCCGACCCGATCGCGGTGGCCACCGTCATGGTGGCCCACCACCGGGGCCGGAAGCTCCGCTCGTTCTCGATCCGGAAGACGGCCAAAGAGCACGGGACCGGTGGACGGCTGGTCGGTCCGGTTGGCCCCGGAGACCGGGTCGCCATTCTGGAGGACACCACGACTACCGGTGGCGCCGCCGTCGAGGCCGCCCAGACCGCAGTCGAAGCCGGGCTCATCGTCTCCCAGGCGATCTCATTGGTCGACCGCTCCTTCGGTGTCGCCGGTGCCAAATTTGGAGAGATCGGGGTTCCCTATCTGGCTCTGGTGCTGCCCTCCGACTTGGGGGTGGGGCAATGACAGTGGTGGTCCGTCGGTCGGCGCTTCGGATGTGGTTCATGGCCATGGGGGGAATCCCGCTTCTCATCATCTCCCTCGATGTGCTGACCAACCGCCGGGTGACCAACAACCTGCGAGAGATTTTGTTCCGACCGGAAGACACCCAGATCTTCGAGCCACGAGATGTCATCTGGGCCTGGGCGATGTTGTTGTTCGCCGTGGTGCTGGTGCTCTGGGGTCTCAAGGAGCTGTTCGTCCCTACCAAAGTCCTGGAGTGTCGCGAGGAGGGTCTCGCCTTGAAGGTCAACGGTCCGTTCCGCCCATCCTCCGTGATCCCATGGGACGGGCTGGTCGATGTCGGGGCGATCGAGGTCGACGACGAGGGTCAGAAGGTACCTCTGTTCTGGGTGGAGGTCTTCGACCGTCACCAGCTCCCGGCCAACCCCTGGGGGGGACGTTGGATCGCCGAGCGGGAGCTCGGTCTCCTCGCCCAGGACTGGTCAGAGGCCCCCCGAGCCGTGGCCGGAAGGGTCGCCGAGTTCGCAGTGGAACAGGCCAAGCAACAACCCCGCCGGGCCGTTGCCTCCTTGTGGGACCACGAGGCTCCGGAGGAAGAGTGATCCTGGTCGGGGCCCACACCCCGGGGGGCAGCCCATTGCAAGAAGCGGCTGCTCGCCATGCCGACCTGGTCCAGATCTTTCTCTCCAATCCGCAGGGCTGGCGCAAACCGGAGCCGCGATCCGACGCCGACGAGCTGGCCGCATCCTCGTTGCCGATCTACGTGCATTCTCCATATCTGATCAACGTATGCGCCGACGACAACAAGGTGAGGGTGCCCAGCCGCCGCATCCTCCAGGAGACCTGCGACGCCGCCACCGATATCGGGGCCAAGGCGGTAGTAGTCCATGGGGGGCACGTCACCGGCGACGGCCCCCATGAAGAGGGCATCGTCAGATGGCGCAAGGCCCTCGACGCCCTCGACACCGGGATGCAGGTGCTCATCGAGAACACCGCCGGTGGTGACAAGGCGGTGGCGCGGAGAGTGGAGTGGATAGCCCGGCTCTGGGAGGAGATCGGCGGGTATGGCGTCGGGTTCGTCCTCGACACCTGCCACTCCTGGGCCGGAGGAGAGCCCTTCGACCAGTTGGTGGAGCGAACCCTGGAGGCAACCGGGAGGATCGACCTGGTACATGCCAACGACTCCAAGGACCCTTTCGACTCCCGACGTGACCGGCACCAGAACCTGGGCAAAGGGATGATCCCTGCCGAAGACCTGGCCCGGGTGATCTCCGAGGCCGGTGCCCCGGTGGTGGTGGAAACCCCCGGGGGAGCTGCCGAACAGGCGGCCGACATCGAATGGGTCCGTGCGATCCTCGCCACCGACCACTAAGTGCTCTCCGGCGCAAGTAGTGGCCGTCGAAACACCCACACACTTGCGGTGGGGGGCACTAAGGAGCAGCGTCGGTGAAGACCTGGATGGTCCCCGAGTAGTTGGCCACCCACACCTGACGGGTAGCGGCGTCGTAGGTGATCCCGATCGGTCTGAGCCCGGTGGGGTGCTCGGAGACCTCCCTCATGTCTTCTGTCCTCACCTTGCTCATGGTGTTCGAGTTGTAATTGACCACATAGAGGGCGGAGCCGTCGTCACTGATCTCCATGCTCCGCGGCGCCGAGCCGGTGGCAACTTTCGCCACTACCTCTCCGGTGGCCAGGTCGACCCGTGCGATGCGCCCTTCGCCGTTGAGCGAGACGTAGAGGGTCTCCCCGTCGGGGCTGATCACCAGGTGGCGCGGGCTCCGGCCCACTCCTTCCAGATATCCGACATCACCGCTGGCCAGGTCGATCACCGCGATCCGAGTCGACCCCATCACCGCCACATAGGCGGTGTCCGAACTCGGGGAGATGGCGACACCGCGGGGGTGGCGGCCAACCGGGACCCGGGCGGTCTCGGTGGCGGTGGCCAGGTCGACCACGGATACGTCGAAACCGCACCAATTCGACACCACCAGTTGGCGGTCGTCGGGAGTGACCGCAAGGAACTTGGGGACCGGCCCAACCCTGATCACCTGATCGATCTCCAAGGTGCCGGTGTCGATCCGGTAGACGAAGCTGTCGGGCCAATTCCCCGCGTTGCAACCGTCACCGGCGGCGGTGCTCAGCCCACCGCCGTACATCTTGTAGTTGGAGACAAAGGCGTATGACCCGTCGGAGGTGAAGGCCGCTTCGACCGGCGAGCCCCGTAGCTCGGTCTCGAAGTCGTCATGACCGTATTCGGCCGGGGTGACCCGGTCTTCGATGGTGGCCACCAGCTCGTAGTCGCGGTCGTAGACGGTGACCGTGTGCCGGTACATCATGTTCTGGGCGAAGAACAGGCCGTTTCCCGAGGCGACAACCGATTTGGGGGAGATGCCACCACCGATGGTGGCGACATGGGCCAGCACCCGTTCGGCAGCAGTCAGGCCGTCCGGAGGTACCAGAGTGGTGGTGGTCGGCGGGACGGTCGTGGTGGTCGTGGCGGTCGTGGTGGTCGTGGTCGATGTGGTGGCCGGGACCGTGATGGTGGTCGTCGACCGGTGTGGCATCTCGGGTGGGGGTAGCTCGGCGACCTCGACACCCGCGGTACACCCGGCGGCGATCGCCAGACCCAGGACAGAGCAGAGGACTCTGCGGTGGATGCTCATCCCCGGTGCACAGTCAGTAACCGGAGCACAAGGGTCCTGGCACCAACGGTCGAGGGTTCTCTTCGACCACCGGGGCCCCCTGGCTGCGTCGAAGTGCTCGCCGCG
>CAYZKF010000113.1:0-1954 GCA_964479135.1 uncultured Acidimicrobiaceae bacterium | reverse complement strand
CCTTGCCAGATGACGATGACTCGGAAACACACGCACCCCGTTTGAGCGACGGACCACCGTGGAAGATACCGGAGGAATGCGCCGGTTCCCACAGCCGTTAGCCTTATCCGATGGCGGCCAAGGTCACCGCACCCGAGATCAGGGCCCGAAAAGGTGGGCCAAAGATCACCATGGTCACTGCCTACGACTATCCCGGGGCGGTCATCGCCGACCGTGCCGGGGTCGACATCGTCCTCATCGGCGACTCGGTGGCCAATGTGGTCCATGGGATGGACACCACACTCGAGATCGGTCTCGACGAGATGGTCCTCCACACCAGGGCGGTGAAACGCGCCCGACCAAGGGCACTGGTGGTCGCCGACATGCCCTGGCTCACCTTCCACCTCTCACCCGAAGACGCGGTTCGCAACGCCGGCCGTCTCGTCCGCGAGGGCGGAGCCGAAGCGGTCAAACTCGAGGGTGGGAGGAAACGGCTCCCTGCGGTCAGGGCGATCCTCGACGCCGAGATCCCGGTGATGGGTCATGTCGGTCTCACCCCGCAGTCGGTCCACGCATTCGGGGGGTTCAAGGTGCAGGGAAAGGTGGTCGAGGCCGCCCGTGAGATGATCGAAGACGCACGTGCCCTTTCTGACGCCGGATGTTTCGCCATCGTTCTCGAAGGTGTCCCCAATGTGCTCGGGGAGATCATCACCAAGGAGATCGACGCTCCCACCATCGGCATCGGCGCCGGGCCGGCGACCGACGGCCAGGTGCTGGTCTTTCATGATGTCCTCGGACTCGGGTCGGGCAAGTATCCCAAGTTCGTCCGCCCCTATGCCGACCTGGCGGACCAGGCGGTTGACGCCCTCACCCGGTACAAGGGAGATGTCGAGTCGGGAGTCTTTCCCAGTGACGACGAGAGCTATCACATTCCCGACGAGGTCGCCGCCGAGCTGTTGAGAGGGACGGCATCCGCCGAGTAGCCGTCGGGTTGCTTCTGATCGGCGCCTGCAACGCCCAGCCGATCGTCGATGACCGTTTCCCGGTGGAGATCATCTCTATCGACGACACCATGTTGACCGTGTGGGTAGGCGATCGGCCTGCGCTCAGACAACAGGGCCTGATGGGTCTCACCGAGTTACCCCGTGGAATCGACGGGATGCTTTTCGTCTGGGACTCCCCGGCGCCGCGGAGTTTCCACATGACCGAGACGCTGATCCCCCTCGACATCTGGTGGTTCGACTCCGAGGGTGTCCTCATCAGCTCGACCGCCATGGAGCCTTGTGAAGCGAGCCCATGTCCGGTCTACCCCTCGCCCG
Source organism: uncultured Acidimicrobiaceae bacterium (assembly GCA_964479135.1). Taxonomy (GTDB): domain Bacteria; phylum Actinomycetota; class Acidimicrobiia; order Spongiisociales; family ZC4RG35; genus ZC4RG35. The sequence continues at coordinate 656 of CAYZKF010000113.1, read as the reverse complement.
GGGAAGTCCTCCAGGCGCTGGAGACCCCGAGCGGGGAGCGTCGTTTCGAGACGGGGGCGGTGCTGTCGACCGGTTGAGTGTGGGGTGTCGGCCCGCTCTCTCCCTGTCGGGAACGGGCACCGGGGCGGAACTCTCGGAGGGATCTCGACTTCCGGAACACCGGGATGCTCTATAGAATCCGGAGCCACGCCACGACGTCTCGCGCCGTCGAGCGGCGTTCAGCCCCTGCTCCGAAAAACGGAGCCGTCCGAACGGATGTCCATAGGAGGTGACATGCGCGACTATGAAGTGATGACCATCCACCGGCCCGACCTGGCCGAGGACGACGTCGAGAAAAGCGTCTCGACCGTGGAGGCCCATCTCAGCGAGAATGGAGCCGAGCCGACCAAGCGGGACAGTTGGGGGAAACGGCGGTTCGCCTACGAGATCGACCACCTGAGCGAGGGCTATTACAGCGTGGTGAGCTTCAAAGGCTCGCCCGAGTCGGTGTCCTCACTCGACCGAATGCTCACCCTCGCCGACGAAGTGCTCCGGCACAAGATCGTCCGGATAGGTGAATAGGCGACTGGAATCCGTCCCACCGATGCGGCATAGTCGTGTCGGGGACGAGAAGAGGAGAACCCGATGTCCAACAATGTGACCCTGATCGGCAACCT
>CAYZKF010000112.1:0-6084 GCA_964479135.1 uncultured Acidimicrobiaceae bacterium | reverse complement strand
GCGGCCCTACGCACCCGGAGGTACAGGGTGGGGTGCTCCTCCTTGAGATCGGGTCCCCAGACCAGAATGGTGTCCGCCCGGTCTAGGTCGTCGATCACGGCTCGGTCGACGGTGGCGGCGAGGAAGTGGGAACTCACAGCGTCGTCGAGACGGCAGTCGATGTTGTTGGTGCCGAGCACGACGCGGGCGAATTTGGAGAGGGCGTAGGCGTCTTCGTTGGTCCCCTGGGCACCACCGATCACCCCGAAGGCGTCGCCGCCGTCTTCCTCACGGATCAGATCGATTCGAGTCGCCACGATCTCCAGTGCTTCGTGCCAACCCACCGGAACCAGTTGGCCGTCTCGACGCACCAACGGTGTGGAGAGCCGTTCGGGGGCTTCGAGGTGCTCGAAACCGAATCGGGCCTTGTCCGATAACCAGCCGTGGTTGGTGGCGTCGTTGTCGACGCCGACCAAGCGGAGAACCTGGTTCTGACTGGCATGGACCTCGATCCGGGGATGGGCGGTGTCGAACAGCGACGAGCTCTCCACCTTGACCAGGTCCCAGGGACGCGCCTTGAACCGGTAAGGCTTGGCGGTGAGCGCCCCGACCGGGCAGATCTGGACGGTGTTGCCGGAAAAATACGAGGAGAAGGGGTGATCGGGGAAGGTGTTCACCTCGGTGAGATTCCCCCGATCCTGGAACTCGATCAACGGGTCGCCGGAGATCTCGTCGGAGAAGCGGGTGCAACGGGCACAGAGGATGCAACGCTCCCTGTCGAGCAGGACCAGGTCGGAGATCGGGATCGGCTTCTCGAAGGTCCGCTTGATCTCGACAAAACGACTTTCCCCCGGGCCGTGGGAGAGCGCCTGGTCCTGGAGAGGGCACTCGCCTCCCTTGTCACACACCGGGCAGTCGAGTGGGTGGTTGGCTAGGAGGAATTCGAGGATCGCCTCCTGGGATTTCTTCACCTCGTCCCCGGTGGTGTCCACCGTCATGCCTTCCGTCACCGTGGTGGTGCAGGCGGTCACCATGACCGGGCCCCGAGGGGTGTCGATCTGGACCAGGCACATCCGGCACATACCCACCGGAGCCATCCGCTGGTGCCAGCAGAACCGGGGAATGTATGTTCCTTCGTCCTCAGCAGCCTTGATCAGCAGCTCCCCGGTAAGGACCTGACGCTCGACGCCATCAATGGTGACGGTGACCATCGCTTGGTTCCCCGAGCTCTGATCGAAGGTCATTCCCCCTCCTCGCGATCCACATCGTCGCCGACCGGGTGCGATGATCGCCCGGCCGTGGTGGCTCCCTCGTCGTCGAGCGAGCGGGGGTTTGGGGGTCGCCCCCCAGAATTCAGAGGATACGGACATCCCCCACCTGCGGTGTGGGCCTCTACCTCGTCACGGAAGTAGTCCTTGAGCGCCTTGATCGGAGAGACGGCCGACGGCCCCAGCGGGCAGATGGTGGTCATCCTCGGTGGCCACTCGAGACCGATGCTGATCCCGTCGCTGACATCGACCATCAGATCGAGGTCGACCGCCCGTCCGGTTCCTTCTTCGATCCTCCGCAGGATCATCTCCAGCCATGTGGTTCCTTCTCGACATGGGGTGCATTGACCGCATGACTCATGGGCGAAGAAGCGGACCACCCGTTCGGCGGCCCTGACCATGCAGGTGTCCTCGTCCATCACGATCACCGCGCCCGAACCCAGCATCGACCCGGCAGCAGCGGTGGCGTCTTTGGAAACCTCCAGGTCGAGATGGAGGTCGGGGACGAACCAGGGCGCCGATGCACCACCGGGGATCCAGGCTTTCAGCTCCTTGCCGTCGGGTATCCCCCCACCAACGTCGTAGATCAGGTCTCGCCAGCTGATCCCATGGGGGAGCTCGTAGTTGCCCGGCCTGCGGACATGACCCGAGAGGGACATGAGGAAGGTGCCGGTGTCAAGGCTTGGAGAGATCGCCTGGAAACCCTCGGCACCCATTGAGAGGACATGGGGCAGGTTGGAGAGGGTCTCCACGTTGTTGACGATGGTGGGCATCATGTACAGGCCTTTGGCTGCGGGGAAATACGGAGGCTTGAGCCGAGGCTCTCCCCGAAGGCCTTCCAGGGAGTTGATCAGAGCGGTCTCCTCGCCGCAGATGTAAGCCCCGGCGCCGAGGTGGACGGTCACTTCGAGGTCGTAGTCGGTCCCAAAGATCGCCTTCCCCAGGTATCCGTGCTGGTAGGCCTCGTCGATGGCGGCCTGGACCCGCCGGGCCGGTTTGGAATATTCACCACGGATGTAGACGAAGGCATGGTGGACCTCGTTGGCCACCGCAGCGATGACGATGCCCTCCACCAACTGGTGGGGATCGCGCTCGAGGAGCTGGCGGTCTTTGAAGGTTCCCGGCTCCGACTCGTCGCCGTTGACCACCAGATAAGAAGGACGTGACGGAGCAAGGAAGCTCCACTTGAGACCGGCGGAGAAAGCTGCTCCTCCCCGCCCGAGAAGACCCGAGGCTTTGACCTCTTCGACCAACTCGTCCCGGGTCATCCCCATCGCCCGGCGGGCCTGCTCGTAGCCGCCGGTTTCCAAATACCGTTCCATGGTGTGGGAGTCGGCGGGGTGGTCGGTCATCCGCTTGGTGACAACGAGGGCGGTCAACTCTGGTCCTCGGTTCCCACGGTGCCCAGAGGCGGGAAGGAGGGGAATGGGCCTACCGCCCCGGCGTCCTCCCTGATCGCCCATTCGAAGGAGCGGACCGTCCCGAAAAGGCTTTGCATCTCGTCGGAGTTGACCACGTCGGGGCGGGCGTCCCGCAGCCAATTCACCAGGGCACGGCCCTTCTCCGGGGTGACTCCCTCGATCAGCTCGTAGTTGACCTGGACGGCCACCGCTCCTCCACACGCTCCGATGCACTCGACGTGCTCCACGGACAGAAGCCTCTCGTCATCGGTCTCGCCGTGAGGGACCCCGGACTCGTCTTCGATGGCGTGGAGTACCTCATCGCTTCCGAGAAGCATGCAGGTGAGCGAGGTGCAACACGAGATGAGGTAGCGGCCGGTGGGCTCCCGCTTGTACATGGTGTAGAAGCTGGCCACTGCCCGGACCTGGGCAGGGGTGATGCCGCACCACGAAGCCACTTCTTCCATCCCCTCGTCGCTCAGGTAGCCCTCTTCGGCCATGGCCAGATAGAGGAGAGGCATCACCGCCGACCGCACCTCGGGGTAGCGGGCGACCAACTCCCGGGCGCGAGCCTGGGTGGTCTCTGACCAGCGGCTCAACGGTCGACGTCCCCCATCACCGGGTCCATCGAGGCGATGGTGGCCACCGTGTCGGCCATGAGACTGTCCGCCATGGCGATGGGGAGGGCTTGTAGGTTGTAGAACGAAGGTGCCCGGGTGTGCATCCGGTACGGGCGGGCGCCCCCATCCGAGACCAGGTAACAACCAAGTTCCCCGCGGGGCGACTCGACTGCGGCGTAGGTCTCTCCAGGTGCGATCTTGAATCCATCGGTGAACAGTTTGAAGTGGTGGATCAGAGCCTCCATCGACTCGTCGATCCGGGCCCGAGGCGGCGGGGTCACCTTCCGGTCGGCCACCCGGTAGTCCCCCTTGGGCATGGTGTCCATCACCTGTTCGACGATCTTCAGCGACTCCCTGATCTCGTCCACCTTGACCCGGTAGCGGTCGTAGACGTCGCCGTTGGTACCAGTGACCACCTCGAACTCGTACCGGTCGATACCCGAATAGGGAAAGACCTTGCGTAGATCCCACGGTGTTCCGGTGGCGCGCAGGGCCGGGCCGGTGATGCTGTAAGCCACCGCCTCCTTGGCGGTGATCACTCCCACCCCTTTGGTCCTCGCCAGCCAGATCGGGTTGTTCTCCAGCAGGTCGTCGTACTGGCCGAGACGTCGCGGAAGCTCGATGAGAAGAGAGGCGACGTCGTCTTTCCAGCCCGGCGGAAGGTCGGCGGCGACCCCGCCGGGACGGATGTAGTTGTGGTTCATCCGCAGCCCGGTGGCCTTCTCGAAGAAGGCCAGGATCGACTCCCTCTCCCGGAACCCGTAGATCATCATGGATATCGCCCCGATGTCCATCCCGTTGGTGGCCAGAGCCACCAGATGCGATGACACCCGGTTGAGCTCGGTCATAAGCACCCTGATCGCCTCCGCCCGGGGAGGGACCTCGATACCGATGAGCTGTTCCACCGCAAGGGAGTAGGCCAACTCGCCGTGGAGCGGGGCCAGATAATCCATCCGGGTGACGTTGGTCGGGCCTTGACCAAAGGTGAGTTGTTCGGCGGTCTTCTCCATTCCGGTGTGGAGGTACCCGATGATTGGCTTGCTTCGCCGCACCACCTCACCTTCCATCTCGATCTGGAGGCGGAGGACCCCATGAGTCGACGGGTGCTGGGGCCCCATGTTGACGATCATCCGCTCCTCTCCGGGAGCCTCGTCATCGAACATGTAGTCGTCGTCGACCACCCTCCCGTACTGCTCGGCGAGGCGCTGATCCGACTCGGTGGAGCCGATCTCCTGGGATCCCTCGTCTGTGGGTTGGAACTGGGGCTCTTCGGTCCCGGCCACCCAGAGGTCGACCTTGCCCATTTCGTCTTCAGCCGCCATCAGCCCACCTTGGGGGAGGTCTTGAATTGGACGGGGACCGAGCCGACACCGAAGTCCTTGCGGAGTGGATGCCCCTCCCAGTCGTCGGGCATGAGGATGCGGGTCAGGTCGGGATGGCCCTCGAACACGACCCCGAACATGTCGTAGACCTCCCGCTCGGCGAACCCGGCTCCGGGCCAGATCGGGGTGATCGACGCCAGGGTCGGATGGTGACGGTCCAGTGAAGTGCTCATTCTCAGCCGGACGCCATGAGTCATCGAGACCAGGTTGGCCACCACCTGAAACCGTTGGGGCCGGGCCCGGAGCCAGTCGACCGCGGTCAGGTCCGAGCACATCTCGAACCCGGCCTCTCGCACCGCCTCGGCGAACTCGTACCAGCTCTCGGATGGCACAATTGCAGTTTCCTGGCCCTGGGACTCCTCCCACTCGACGCCTTCGAACCGGCCCGCCACGGCTTCGAGAACCCCGATCAATTACTGATCTCCCCGGACATGATCTTGTCGTGGAGGGTGAGGATCCCGTGCATCAGGCTTTGGGGCCCCGGGGGGCAGCCCGGGACATAGATGTCGACCGGCACCACCTGGTCGACCCCCTGGACCAGGGCGTAGTTGTTGAACATGCCCCCGGTCGAGGCGCAGGCACCCATCGAGATCACCCACTTGGGGTCGGGCATCTGGTCGAAGACTTGACGAAGGACCGGGGCCATCTTCTGGCTGACCCTCCCGGCGACGATCATCAGGTCGGCTTGACGAGGCGACGCCCGGAACACCTCCATCCCGAACCGGGAGAGGTCGTAGTGCGCCGCCCCGGTGGCCATCATCTCTATGGCACAGCAGGCCAGTCCGAAGGTGGCGGGGAACATCGACCGGGTCCTTGCCCATCTGGCCGCCAACTCCACCTTGGTCATGAGGAGGTTCCCCGGGGCGGTCACTGCCATCAGGCAGCCTCCTCGCCCACCTGCGGGAGGTAACGGGCACTCCTCCTGTCGCTCCAATCCAGGGCGCCCCTCTTCCACACGTAAAACAGCGTCTCCAAGACGAAGAATGTGAAGATGAGGACCGCGGCCACTCCGTACCAGCCCAGATCGATCCAGATCGAAGCCCAGGCGAAGAGGAAGATGATCTCGACGTCGAATATGACGAAGAGCATCGCCACCAGGTAGAACTTGACCGGGAAGCGTTGCGACGGCTCCACCTCGGGGACGATGCCGCACTCGTAGGGGTCGAGCTTCTCAGGTGTCGGCCGGTCGGGTGCGAAGATGCGTGACACCACCAGCGACACCGCGACGAACCCGCCGGCGAGAACCAACATCACCGCGATGGGGAGATAATCGCCCAGAGTCACGTTTCGGAGCATAGAGCCGCCCCGGAAACGGGTTAAATCACCGACGGCCGGTGACCGCTCGGACTCCGTCGTCTACTTGCCCACCTGGTGGGCGACCAGGGTGTCGGCCAAGGCGGTCATGTCGTCGACCACCAGTTCGGGGCCGGGCCCG
>CAYZKF010000111.1:5756-6121 GCA_964479135.1 uncultured Acidimicrobiaceae bacterium | reverse complement strand
CCGATCTGGTCGGATGAGTTGCGGTCGTTGCCGATGTACGCTCGGTCCTGGTCGGTGGTCAGGGCGAAGATGCTCCGGCTGACCGAGACCCGCGGCTCGCGGGTGTGCCTCCCCGCCTCTCTCCAGGCCTGGCGATAGGCCTCGATCTGCTTCCGCTGCTGGACGTGCAGCGGTTCGCCCGTCTCGTCGTCCTTGAGGGTGGAGGACTGCAGGTTCATCCCCAGCGTGGCGGCCCAGACGCCGGTGGCATTCGAGCCCGATCCCCACCAGATCCGGTCACGCAGCCCTTCGGAGTGTGGCTCGACCCGCAACAGGCCGGGCGGGTTGGGGAACATCGGCTGGGGGTTGGGCTGGGCGAATCCCTC
>CAYZKF010000111.1:0-5746 GCA_964479135.1 uncultured Acidimicrobiaceae bacterium | reverse complement strand
TTCCAACACTTTGAGCACAACTTCGGTGCGCTTCCGAGCCATGTCGGCGTCGCTGTCGCCCTCCGACGGCTGGTATCCGAAGTAGCGCCAGCCGTCGATCACCTGCTCCGGTGATCCGCGGCTGATCCCGAGTTGCAGCCGACCACCTGAGATCAGGTCGGCGGCTCCGGCATCCTCGACGAAATACATCGGGTTCTCGTAACGCATGTCTATCACCGCTGTGCCGATCTCGATACGCGAAGTCTTGGCCCCGACCGCGGCGAGCAAAGGGAACGGCGAGCCGAGCTGCCGGGCGAAGTGGTGTACCCGGAAATAGGCGCCGTCGACTCCCAGCTCCTCGGCGGCCACTGCCAGATCGATCGACTGCAGGAGGGCATCCGAGGCAGACCTCGTCTGGGAACCGGGGCTGGGCGTCCAGTGGCCAAAGGAGAGGAATCCGATTCTCTTCACGCTTTCCTCAACACTTGCGTCGCCGCTTGATTCCCTGGCCACGTTTCGATTGGGAGACCCTGGATCTGGCAACACCGCGGGGAATGCCCGGGATGCGAATCGGATCGGCGTCGCCACGAGTGCCATCGCGTCGGGGTTTCCCGGGTACCTGATCCCGGCACCTTCGTCTGCATCGACTCAACTCGGAGTGGCCACCCGGGCGCCTCGACCGGGGACGATCGCTCCGTAGGCGATGGCGCCGAAGGCCAGGACCAGGCCGAGTAGCTGGATTGGGGTCATGGTCTGCTGGAGCACCAGCCAGCCGAGGATGGCGGCGGTCACCGGGCCGGCGATCCCCAGGAGCGGAGGCGCGGCCGAAGGGAGCCTGCGGACACCGTTGAGCCAGAGAACGAAGGCAACCCCGGTGGCGATCAGGGTCAGATAGGCGAAACCGAGGAGATTGATCGGAGTGAGGTCGCCCGGACTCCCCTCGATCAGAAGGACCAATGGAACCAGGATGAACCCACTGATCAGCATCTGCCATCCGGTGTCGGCCAGTCGATTGGGGGGAGTGGGGAACATCTTGGTGAGGACCACGCCGACGGCGAAGGACAGGTTGGCACCTACCGCGGCCAGAACCCCGATCGGGTCCAGGCCGGCGTTGGGCTGGAGCACCACCAGGGCCACCCCGACCACGGCGACGACACCGACAGCGAGGTCGAGACGGCTCGGCCTGATTCCGGCAAGGGCCAGACCCAAGGCCGCCACCATGAGGGGCTGGGCCCCGCTGACCGCGGCGGCTACGCCTCCCGGCAGTCGGTAGACACCCACGATCAGAAGCGGGAAGAACACCCCGAAGTAGGCGAGTGACAGAGCGGTGGTATAACCCCACTGGGTTCCTCGGGGACGCCACGAAGAACGTATCCGGCCCACCAGCAGTAGCAGCAACCCGGCGGGAACCACCCTCACCGCTGCGACAAGGAGGGGCCGCCCGGCGGGAAGGGTCTCGGTGACGGTGATGTAGGTGGTGCCCCAGGCGATCGGCGCTAGAAGGGTGGCAGCGACGGTGCCCCAACCCCCACCCTCTCGGCCCTCACTCACCTGGCCATCGTAGGCGATCTGTCGGGACTGGCCGCCCGACGCACCCGCTCATTCCGGGTAGTCCTCGAAGTCGGGCCATGCCGCGATGTCGACACCGTGGTTGTCGGGAGAGGCGACCGCCCACCATTCGGTGGCGTCGGGGTCGTCAGCAATACGCCCACCGGCGCCGAGAGGTTGGAGCCGACTGCAACTCGTGATGGGCGGGCCTCGGGTCGCCTCCGGTGGAGGGTTCAGTCCATCTCGGGTAGGGGTACCGGCTGGGGACGGGGACGACAAGTCCCGCATTGCAGGGCCTCCTCGACGACCAGGCCTTCGGTCCGATGACGGGCCTCGCTGCGATGCACCTCGAGGAGGTAGGGACCGACCTTGGCGTGGTCCTCGCACAGGCCTCGTCCGCAGAAGCGGCAGACGCCGCGGGAGTCCTTGAGGCAGAACCAGCAGGTCATCCTGCCGGCCCACAGCCATGGAGGACCACGGTGATCGGGTCCGAGGTGGTCGTGGCGCCTCGGGAGTCGACCGCGGTGACCACAATCGAGAACAACCCGCCCCCCTGGTACGGCTGCGCAAGAGGGAACGGCCCGAGTTGCCCGCTGAAGACCCCACCAGAGGGGGCCATGGCGACGGTGCTGGTCACCGAGGGGTCCGTGCTGAGCACGTATCTGAAGCTGACATTCAAATTGGGAGGTGGGTCCTCGGTATCGGCGACCACGGCCGAGATGGTAGCCACCGGGGCCTGGGGGCATCCGGGATGATCAGGTGCAATCTCATCGGGACTGGCCGACACACCAGTGATAACCGGAGGGGTGTTGGGTGCCGTGGTGACCGTGGTCGGAGGGGGCGTGGTGGTGGTTGGCGCCGGGATCGTGGTGGTGGAGGGGACGGTGGTGGTCGCCGTCGGCAGCGTGGTGGTGGTCTCGGGAAGGGAGGTGGTGGTCGAGGTGGTCGAGGTCGAAGTGGTGGTCGAGGTGGTCGAGGTCGTCGCCACCGGCTCGGGTTCCGGCTCGCCCCTGCCTTGGGGACACACCGGTTGGATCTCGGCTACCGGCTGGGGGGCGCCATTGAGCGTCACCGTCCCGCCCCTTACCTGGACCCTTTCTCGACCGCGGTTCACCAAAAAGCGAGCTTCACCTTGGTTGACCACTTGGTCACCCGCCACATCGACGGTGAGGGCCAGCGGGTGAAAGGCGAGGGTCTCCGAGGAGGTGTCGGCCACCAGCACCCCGGTGGTCAGCGATAGGGCCCCAATCGGCTGGATCGGTGCCGTCGGTATGGCCTCGAGCTCACCGATGACGACCTCGCTGAACGGGCACAACAGGGCGTCACCACCGCCGATGAAGGTGAGGGTGGCGGTCGACTGCTCGCCGACGGTTACCTCATCACCCGATCTCAGATAGCGGCGCCGATTCTCGGTGAGGACCACATCGACTCCACCGACGTTGGCCAGCACCTCGCCCCGTTCCACGGTCAACAGCACGCTTACCGGTGACATCTCGGCCCAGGTCGTCGGCTCCCGGGCGGCGATGGTGCCGGTGGTCAGGGCGAGGAGCACCACCAAAAGGAGGAGGACGAAAAGGGCTCCGAGGAAGCGCCGCTCACGTTCCTCGTCGCCCTGAGGAGGGTCACCCGGGCGGGGGGTAAGCGGAGGGTAGGCACCACTGGGGTGGACCCCGGTCTTCGTTGAAGCCGCTGGTACACCGGTCAGCACCGATGCAGGCCACACCGGACCGGCGAGACGTCGCCTCTGCTCGTCGCCTTCCTCCGGAGTCAGCCCACCGAGGTGTTCCGAGAGTATCGCGAGGAGAACTGCAACCGGCAGGGCGATGAGGGTGGTCCCGGCGGTGGTCCAGGCCAGGGTCCTCCCGCCGTTGTGCGGAGGAGCTCCCACGATGTCGCCTACTCGGGCCCGGGCCCGGATGGTTCCTGGCGGATCCCCCGGGCTGCGTCCTTCGAGAGCACCTTCGACGACCACCAGGGCCTCGGTGGGGGGAGGACCGGGTCCAATCACCTCGGTACCCGTCCTCGGGTGGAGCCAACGGGCCTCCTCGCCCAGTGTCGAGAGGTGCTCCTCGTTGAGGATCGCCAAGGCGGTGGCGCGGAGGGCATCGACCCGCCGGGGAAGGTCACCGGCCCGGTTGCGCTCCTCGAGTCTCACCGCCACCCGCCTCCAGGACCTGGCGACGAAGCCCCCGACCACAAAGAACAACGGGGACAACAACGCGGCGACCACCATCACCAGGACGACGCGGGCGAGCAAGCCGGAATGCCACAGCCCGGTGACCAGCCCGCCGATCCGATCACGCCACATACGCAACATCAGGTTGAGCATGACGACCAACCAGGCCAGCGCCAGAAACGCGTAGACCGCGATCATCTTTCCTTCGCCGTCGAGATCGGACCAGCGAGGACGTCGCCGGCGTACCCAACCGGCCACCATCGCCATCGCCCGAGGTCTCAGGTTGGGCATCTCCAGCCAGTCCATGAACAGGTAGTAGCCATCCAGGGCCATCAGCGGGTTCAGGTTGAACAAGGAATTGAGGTACCAGACGAAGGCGATCTTGAAGGCGATCGGGCCCAGTGCGGGGACCGCTAGGGCCACCATCTGTACGGTTCCGGCAAAGGCGAGCGCCCCCACCGGACCGGCTGCCGAAGTCAACAACCGGGCTTTGCGCCCCGCCATCCAGACATCGGTGGTGTCGACGAACACCGAAGGCAAGCCAAAGTAGAGGAGGACCCCTATTGCCGGCACCCGTCTCCCGGCATGTTTCGCCGCCAGGGAGTGGCCCAGCTCGTGGAGAGACAGGGCAACCACGTTGAGGGCGAGCAGGACCGCGGCCCCGGTGAGGTACGAGTCTCCCACCAGAAAGACGCTCCGGGCACCACCCAGCCAGGTGGTGGCGAATAGCACCATCCCGGTCAGGGCAACCAGCCCCAGGGTCACCGCAGACACTCGATTGAAGAGAAGACGCCCAACCCGGCGATAGAGCCAGCCGACGGCGCGGTCGGGGTTGGCCAGCACCATCCTCTGGCCCGAAACGGTGGCCAGCAGGGGGCGCGCCAGCCGTCGGGGGACCGAGCCCCGGTGCGCCCTATAGCGCTCCAATGAGTGGAACGAGTCGACGGGAAGCTCTTCCAGCATCCTATTGCCGGCCAGATCGGCCACCAGCCGCAGCACCCGGTCGGGAGCCAGTTCGCCGGTGACCGAGGCGAACTCCCCAACCAGTGCGGCGACGGTACGGGTCCCATCCATACGGTGGGCCAGCTCCACCTCTTCGGGGGCGAGACGGAGGTAGCCGGGCGCGTCGTCGTCGGGAGAGCGCACCATCACGTAGTCCTGGCCCCTCACCGAGGTGAAGGCCACCTCCTCAACCCCGCCCCTCAGAAGGGGCTTGGCCTTGGCCGGGTTCAGACGATCGGTAACCGACCGCCACAGGTCGGGATCGGCAGGGCCTACCGGTTTGCCCGGATCACGCCCGGCGAGGACCTCCCAGAGGCTGGTCCGGGAATCGACAACCTCCATGGTGCAGCCGGTTCAGTCGTCGGCAACGTGCGCCTCGTCCTCGGCGCCGGCGCTCTCGTCGGGAGGAGGGTTCTCACTGTTGTACACACGCCCGATGACGACAGGCTGGTCCGGTTCGGCGTCTTGGGTTCCGGCGATGACCTCGACGGGCGGTTCCTCATCGGGCTGGATCGACGTGACCACGACATCCTCCATCTTGACGACGTGGTAATCCGCTTCCACGTCCTCCCGGTTGTCTCCCAGGGTCTCGCCCGGACCGTCGTCGGGATCGGCGCCGGTCTGTCCCCGCCAGACCACGAAGTCGCCGTCATCGACTACACCTTCGCCGGAGGCGCCCTGATTCTCCGCCTCGACGTCCGTCTCGACCACATGCCGCGCCGAGGTCACCAGATACTCCCCGTCGAACCCACCCGACGCAGGGTAAGACGGATCATCTTGGAGAATGACCCCATCCACCCCCGGTTCCGAAGGCGACGCCTGATCCATGGACTTGGAGAAGGCGATTTCATGGAGCTCCATCGCCGCTTCCTCGGAGCTCTCGCCCACACCGGCCATCTCGGTTGGCTGATCCCAGGTGTCGGTGTGTTCCACTCCCGCGGCGGGATCATCGTCGGCGTCCCAGACGAACTGGGGCTTGACACGGCCCAGCCCGTCCCCTCCGGAACCCGCTGAGTCCTCCACCACGATCTCATTGGGACC
>CAYZKF010000110.1:0-6163 GCA_964479135.1 uncultured Acidimicrobiaceae bacterium | reverse complement strand
TGTCAGTGAGCTCAAATCCCGAGCGTCGACCGCGTTTCGAGTCTCTGGTCGCGGAGTTGTTCGACCCCCTCCAGCGGTACCTCCGCCGTCGTCTCGACCCTGATGACGCCGCCGACGTGCTCTCCGAGACCCTGCTGGTGATGTGGAGACGTCTAGACGAGGTCCCCAAGGACAACCCGCTGCCCTGGTGTTATGGGGTGGCCCGTCGCTTGGCGGCCAATCAGCGACGAAGCCGGAAACGTCACCTCCAGCTCGTCGAGCGGATGGAGCGCGAGCGACCCGCTCCGACCGTGTCGCCTACCCACGACGACCCCGCACTCGAGTCCGCCCTCGCCGAGCTCAACGAGCCCGACCGAGAGATCCTTCGTCTCTGGGCCTGGGAGGGTCTCGAGCCACGAGAGATCGCCACAGTGTCCGGGCTCACCGTCAATGCCGCCACCCTGAGACTGAGCCGGGCGAGAAAGAAATTGGCGGCGGCGATGACACGACAGGATCCGAACGCTGCCGGACAGAAGACGGTACGACAGACCAGGGAGCAACAGCAGTGACTGATGAGATGAGACAACGGCTCGCCCGCCTCGATCCCATGCACCCGGGCGTGTCGACAGAGTCAATGACGACACCGTCGTCCCGGAAGCTATTGGAGCAAATAATGAGCACACAGACCGTGGAGAAGAAGGAGTCCTCGGCCTCGCCGAATCGTTGGCTACCGGCAGCCGCCGCCCTGGTGGTGGTCGCCGGTGTGGCCGCAGCCTTCGGCCTTGGTGGCGGAGCGCCAACCACCGCCACCGAGCCGCTGGCATTGAGTGCAGGGGTCGACGACCCGATGATGATGTGCATCCAGTTCTCGGTGGAGGAGTTGGCAAGGATGCCGCTCGCCTTCGAAGGCACCGTCACCTCGGTCGACGGCGCCACTGTCGAGTTGGAAGTGACCAACTGGTTCAAGGGCGGAGACGCCGAGCGAGTGGTGATCGAAGCGCCGACCGGAATGGAAGCGTTGATCGGTGGCATCCCCTTCGATGTAGGCGGCGACTATCTGATCACCGCCTTCGACGGGACAGTCAACTACTGCGGGTTCTCGGGACCAGCCACCCCCGACCTTCGGGCATCGTTCCAGGCCGCATTCGGCGGCTGAGCAAAACCGTGCCGGGTGGGCCCCCCCCGGGGGGCTCACCCGACAGGGTCTAGCGTCTGGTCGGGGCATAACCTGTGTCCGACATGTTCGACACCCTGACGCAACGGTTCGAGACAGTTTTCGCTGGCCTGCGGGGCAAAGGCAAGCTGACCGAACAGGACATCGACCAGGCCCTCCGTGAGGTTCGTCTCGCCCTGCTCGAGGCTGATGTCAACGTCTCGGTGGTCCGGGGCTTCCTGGCCCGGGTCAAGGAGCGGGCCCTCGGCGCCGACGTGTCCAAGTCCATCACACCCGGCCAGCAGGTGATCAAGATCGTCCACGAAGAGCTGATAGTCACCCTTGGCGGCAAGACCGCGGGTCTGGTCAAGACCTCGCCGCCACTGGTCATCCTGATGGTTGGGCTTCAGGGGTCGGGAAAGACCACCACCGCAGCCAAGCTGGCCCGACACCTGGCCGACTCGGGCAGGAAGCCCCTTCTCGTCGCTGCCGATATGCAAAGACCGGCGGCCATCGATCAGCTGGAGTCGTTGGGCGGGAGACTCGGTGTTCCGGTGCTTTCTGAACGTGGGGGCAAGCCGGTCAAGCTGGTCAAAGGCGCCCGGAAGGAGGCCGTTCGCACAGGGAGGGACGTAATCATCGTCGACACTGCAGGTCGGCTGCAGATCGATCAGGACTTGATGACCGAGCTTGCCGCGGAGGGCAGGGCGATCGAACCCGGTGAAGTGCTGTTGGTGGTCGATGCCATGACCGGTCAGGACGCGGTCAATGTCGCCACCGGGTTCCAGGATCGCATCGGGTTGACCGGAGTCGTCCTCTCCAAACTCGACGGCGATGCCCGGGGCGGCGCAGCGATCTCGGTCAGGGAGGTGACGGGAGCTCCGGTCAAATTTGTCGGTGTCGGAGAGGGACCGGCCGACCTCGAGCCATTTCACCCCGAGCGAATGGCGTCGCGGATCTTGGGGATGGGAGATGTCCTCAGTCTCATCGAGAAGGCGGAGACCGCCTTCGACGAGGCGGAGGCGGAGAAGACCGCTCTCAAGTTGCAGAAGGGGGAGTTCACACTCGAGGATTTCCTCGGCCAGTTTCAGGCGATCAGGTCGATGGGGTCTCTCAAGGACATCCTTGCTATGCTTCCTGGCTCCGGGTCGCTTTTGCGCGAGGTCGATGTCGATGATCGCGACCTCAAACGGGTCGAGGCGATCATCCAGTCGATGACACCAGACGAGCGCCGGAATCCCAAGATCATCGGTGGAAGCCGAAAGCGCCGGATCGCGTCCGGATCGGGGACCCTGCCCCAGGACGTCAACCGGTTGCTCAAGCAACACGCCGAGGCACAGAAGATGATGAAGACGCTGGCAGGGGGCAAGGGCATACCGAATCTGGAAGCCCTGGTCGGTGGTCGGCCGAATAGAAACAAGACCGGTAAGAGGTGAGTTGATGGCTGTCAGGATGAGACTGATGCGGATGGGCAAGAAGAAGCAGCCCATGTACCGCGTCGTGGTGGTGGACGGGCGCGCCCAGCGCGACAGCCGCTACATCGAGCAGATCGGGCGATATGAGCCGCTCCACGACCCGTCATTGATCGAGATCGACAACGAGAAGGCGGCAGCCTGGCTGGCCAAAGGCGCCCAGCCTTCGGAAACCGTGGAGAAGCTGCTCAACATCTCCGGCGTGATGAACACCATGAAGGTGCGCACCGGTCAGATCCATGTCGTCGGAGTCGAGCGAACCTCACCGGAACCAGTCGCAGTAGACGAAACGCCGGATCCTGCCGTCGACGAGACTCCAGACGTCGAGACACCGGTGGTTGAAGAGGCGGCCGGTGAGACGCCATCGGATGAGGGGCCGGCCGAAGAGTCAGCAACCTCGGAGGAGGAGTGATGGCTCAGGGAGACATTGTCGAGAGGGTTGTCACCTATGTGGTGCGGAGCATCGTTGATGATCCGGAGTCGGTTGTCGTGGAGGTGATCGAACAGGGCCCCGGAGAAGTAGTCGCTGAAGTCCATACCGCCAAGGGTGACATGGGTCGGGTCATCGGTCGACGGGGGAGAGTGGCCAAGGCGATCCGCGCCGCGGCAGCCGCCGCCGGCGAGGAGGAAGGGATCACCGCCGGGGTTGAGTTCGTCGACTGAACAGCCCTTGGTCCGGGTAGCCCGACTGGGGCGTCCCCACGGGCTCGACGGGTTCCTCGGTCTGTACGTCGACCCCGATGACATCGTCCATTTCGAGACCGGATCGGTGGTTTACCTCGAAGAGACCCCATACCAGGTGAGAGAGGTTCGCCGTGTCGACCGTGGGTTCCAAGTCGCCTTCGTGGGAATCGACGATCGACCCTCTGCTGAGCAGATCCGGAACCGGGACGTCCTCGTCACCGAGCGACGTCAACTCGAAGAAGGCGAATACTGGCCCGAAGACCTGATCGGACTCGAAGTACGTCCGTCGGGTGGTGTGGTGACCGGAGTCGAGAACGGCCCGGCCCAGGACCGTCTGGTCATCGAGCGGGACGGCACCGTCTTTCAGGTTCCCTTCGTCGAGGCCCTGGTGCCTGTGGTTGATGTCGAGGCCGGATACCTGGAGATCACCCCCCTGGACGGGCTCATCCCCGACGAAGCGGCGACTTGACATCCTTCACATGACTCTCGAACCCCTGCCACCCTCACCGAGCCCGTCCCGTTCCCGACCAGTCCGGGTGGCCATTGGTCTGCTCGTCGTAGTTGTGGGAGTCATCTCCCTCCTCGCCGCCCTGGGGAGGGACCAGGCTCAGGAAGCGTCGACGTGGAGTTTCCAGGGAGTATCCGATCTGGTGCTCGACCTCGACAATGCACCGGTGGAGATCACGGTCGGGGGAGAGGAGGTGGTGGTGCGCAAGTCGGTAGCCACCGGGGTCACCAGCGGCTCGTCCACCGAGGTTCAGGACGGCCCGACGCTCCGGGTGGTCCACGATTGCCCCAACCTGATCGGGTTTGGGTGCCGGGGGTCGTATTCGATCACCGTCCCGGCACGGCTGTCAGTGTCGGGACACACGTCCAACGGCGGCATCAGCATCGCCGGAGTCGAGGGGTCGATCGACGTTTCCACGTCCAACGGCACCCTCACGCTCACCGACCTCTCAGGCCCGACGGTGACGGCGCGCACCTCGAACGGACCGATCACCGGTACTTTCCTGGCCTCCCCCGATGTCGATGTCAGGACGAGCAACGGGGCGGTTTCGGTCAGCTTTGTCACCACTCCAACCCGGGTGACCGTTCGCACCAGCAATGGCTCGGTCGAGGTCGCAATCCCCTCGGCCTCCCCGGCCTACGCGGTCTCGGCTTCGACCTCGAACGGGCAGACCCGGACCGACATTCGGACCGATCCGGCGGCGGCCGCCACCATCGAAGTCTCCAGTTCCAACGGCAACATCACCGTCCGCTACGCCGACTGAGTGCTCTCCGCCGAAAGTGGGTGCACCCGCCTACTTGCCGCGGTGGAGCTTCGAGGCTCAGCGTCGGACGTAGACCCGAACCCCATCGCCCCCGATGTACATGAAGGTGACGTCGGAGGTCCCGGGGCGCACGCCGAGACGGGTCGGCGTTCCCGGATCGGAGATCGAGAAAGGGTTGATCGTCGGTTCCATGGAGCTCACCTGTCCATCCGGGGAGATGGTGGTGTACCCGGCGAGCTGCACTCTCTCATCTCGCTCGGGAAACCCGAGGAGGAAGAGATGAATCGTGCCGTCGGCGCCGGTGACCACCTCCACCATTACGTAGACCGGGCCCCCAATCTCCGCGGCCTCGAATTCGAGGTCGATCGTCGCTGCGGGAGAGGCGTCGGGCAGGTGGATCGTCAGACCGCCGGCCCCTGCGGCGACGGTGAATCGCCGGCCGTCCCGGCCCACCATCCACTCGACCTTTTCGGCGGTCTCGGCGACCGGGTCGACCGCGATCAGCGCCGAGTCCTCGTCGAAGGAGAACCCGTAGAGGATCTCTCCGTCGTCGGCGCGTGGGGTCATCTCGAAGGGGACGCTGAACGAGTCGATCTCACCGTCTTTGATCCGGAGGAACACGGTGCCCGATTCTCCAAGCCTGGAGGCGAGAACAGTGCCGTCGGCGAGGACCGTGGGGAATGCGTATTGGAAGTAGATCCCGTTGACCAACAACGACTCGGGGACGATGACCTCGTCGAGGTACTCGCCGGCATCGGAGAAGTGGGCAATTCGGAAGTTGGCCACGTCGAGGAACCACCAGGAACCATCCGGGGCCTGGGCGCCGTATTCGGGCCCGAACAGGATGCCTTCACCGTCGCCTCCCAGGTGGGTACCGAGTGTGTCCGGAGTGTCCCCGTAAGGGATGAAGAAGGCCTCCACCCAGGTGTCGGGCATCTCCTCGAGGGCA
The DNA here is from genome assembly GCA_964479135.1 of uncultured Acidimicrobiaceae bacterium. Taxonomy (GTDB): domain Bacteria; phylum Actinomycetota; class Acidimicrobiia; order Spongiisociales; family ZC4RG35; genus ZC4RG35. The sequence goes on along the minus strand of CAYZKF010000110.1, from coordinate 655 downwards.
CGGGGGAGGACCCCCTCGGCCAGTGGGATCGTGGTCGTGGTCGAAGGTGTGGTGGTCGACGTGGAAGGGACCGTGGTGGGACTGGAGGTGGTCGTCGGGGAGTTGGTGGTGGTCGTGGCCCCGGGGTCGACACCACAGGCGGCGACCAGCAGGGCGAGGATCAGGAGAAGCGGGCGGTAGCGCATGACCGAGGGAGAATAGGGCCGGGTGGCGGCTATTCGAGGTGTCGTTGCCGTTGCGGGGAGGTAGGTTGACACCGATGACTCACCGAGGATGTCGAGCATGCCCGAAGCCGTAATCGTGGCCACCGCCCGGACCCCGATCGGACGGGCCTACAAGGGGTCGCTGATCGACGTTCGCGCCGACGACCTGGCCGGTATGGCCATCGACGCGGTGATGAACCGGGTGCCCGAGGTCGACCGGGCCTCCGTCGACGATGTCATGATGGGCTGTGCCCTGACCCACCACGAGCAGGGGTACAACGTCGCCCGTCCCGCCTCTCTTCTCGGGGGGATGCCCGACACCGTCCCCGCCACCACGGTCAACCGGTTCTGCGCCTCGTCACTTCAGACGATTCGGATGGCGTTCCATGCCATCAGACAGGGCGAGGGCGCAGTCTTCGTCGCCGGGGGGGTCGAGTCGGTGACCAGAACCT
>CAYZKF010000109.1:0-6256 GCA_964479135.1 uncultured Acidimicrobiaceae bacterium | reverse complement strand
CATCGACGCCGCTGACTCGCCGAAACTCGCGCACCTACTTACGCCGGAGAGCACTGAGGATCCACGACCCCAGCCCCAGGGGCATGGCAATTAGCGGGACCAGCCAGCCCACCCACGGCAGCAGCCAGAGAATGCCGAGCAGCACCGAACCGGCCAGCGTCGACCCGTAGATCCCCAGACTTTTGAACACCAGCTTGCCCAACCGGGCGGCTACCGGGACCCCCGCCGCCAATGAGACGACCATGAGAAGCCCCAACAGGGCGAGAAACAGGGGAACCACCAGGGCGAGCAGAGGCAGACCGGCGGAAGGGGGAGCGCGGGAGATGACCAACCCAGTGGCGACTGCCACCAGCAGCGGGGAGAAGAACACCGAGGCACCGGCCAGCCAACTCCTCCACGGCTTGACCCCGACCCGGTCGGCGGCTCGAGCTGTTCGTGCCGGCCAGCCCCAGACAGTGGTCACCGCGGCGACGGTGAGGAAGAGAACGGTGAGGAATCGGGCGAGGACACCGAGGGCTCGCACCCGAAGGTTTGGTGGGAGCGTCGCCCTCTGGACGACCGTCCCCGACACGGTCGCCCTCTCCAGGCCATCGGCGACACGGCTCGACCGGTAACCGAGGTCACCGCCAACAGTCAGCGGGGCGACCACCCGAAGTCGGGAGACACTGACGTCGACACTTCTCCCGATCTCGCCGGCAATGTCGAGTCTCCTCTGAGTCCCGGATATCCCACCCTCGACCCTGCCCAGTGCGGACATCTCGTTGACCCATGCCAGGACCTCTCCGTCGATGATCGAATCAGGCTCGAGACGAACATCAAGGGCAGCCGTCACCACGTCGCCGCCTACCGATCCGCTGACCACCAAGTCGTTGGCAACCACCCGCAGCGAACCCTCCACGGTGCCGGTGACGATGACCCGCGGGGAAATGGCCATCACCGACCCGGTGACCCGACCATCGATCACAACCTGCTCGGCAGCGAAGGCGATCAGGTCGCCATCGATCACCCCGATCACCCTGACCGTGATGGCACCGGCATAGAGGTCGTCGTCTACGACGTCGCTCTCGCGGATGATGACAATCTCGCTGTTCGAGGTCTCGGCGGCGAGGGCGGGCAACGCTGCGGACAAGACCAGACCGAGGCCGGCGATGAGGACTACCCCGACCCTCCCGGCCCACCGCCCAGGCAACCCCACGGACCTACCGAGCCGGAGCACTAGAGAGAAAAGGCATCTGCGGCGAGGTCGAGAAGTGATCCCGGGAACAGACCCCACAGGATGGTGACCACCACTGCGACACCGAGGACCAGTCGCACCGTGGCCGGGACCGGCAGGGTCTCGCCTTCCTCGTCCTCCATGTACATGGTGACGATCACCCGTAGATAGAAGGCCAGGGCGACCACCGAGGCAAGCACGGCTACTACCACCAGCCAGGAGAGCCCACTCGACCAGGCGTCCGAGAAGACCCCGAACTTGGCTATGAACCCGGCGGTGAGGGGCAGGCCCGCCATGCCGAGGAGAAGAACGGTGAACCCGGCGGCCAGACTCGGGCTGCGCGCCGCCATGCCTCGGTACTCGGTGAGTGACGATGCCGATCCACCGGGCCCGCTGACCGCAGTGACCACGGCGAACGCCCCGACCAGTTGCACCGCGTAGATCACCACATAGAAGAAGACTCCGGTGGAGGCGCCTCCGACCACACCGGTCATGATGAATCCGGCATGGGCCACCCCGGAGTAGGCAAGCATCCGTCGAACGTCGTTTTGTACCAGGGCGGCAAGGGCGCCAAGAACCATCGACAGCGCCGAGATCGCCGCCATCACCGGAACCCAGGTGGCATCGAACTCGACCACCCCGGTGAGGAAGATCCTGGCCAAGGCGACGAAACCGGCCACCTTGGCCACCGCCGCCATATATCCGACCAGACCGGCCGGGGCGCCCTGATAGACATCGGGGGCCCAGCTGTGGAAAGGGGCGGCCGAGATCTTGAACCCGAGCCCGACGATCATCAGACCCATGGCGATCAGGATCACCCCCGGCCGTATCACCACGTTGGCCTGGAGGAACTCACGCACGGCGATGATCTCGAACTCGCCGGTACCGGCGTAGAGGAGGGCCACGCCGTAGACGAAGATCGCCGAGGCGAACGACCCGAGGAGGAAATATTTCATCGCCGCCTCGTCGGAACCGAGCCGATCCCGGGTCATCCCGGCCAGCACGTAAAGAGCGATCGACCCCACTTCGAGACCGAGGAAGAGCATGATCAAGTTGTTGGAGGCAACCATGATCGAGAACCCGGTGGTGGCAAGGAGGACCAGGGCGACGGTCTCGGCGGCTCGACGACCCAACGACTCGACAAGCCTCCAGGCGGCAGCCAGGCCGACTCCGGTGACCACGATCAATGCAAAACGGCCGAACACGGCAAACCCGTCCATGAGGACCATGCCCGAAAAGGCCACCAGCTCACCGGGGGTCCCCGCTCCCAAGTTGTCGCCCGCAACCAGCCACTGGACCACTGTCACGCCACCGGCGAGGACCAGCGCAAGGGAAGCCACTCCGCCGAGGACCGCGGCCCTCGGCTTCCACTGCACCTCGACGAGCAGCACACCGGCGGCGCCGAGAGCGAGGATGACTTCGGGGAGGACGGCCAGCCAGTTGACCTCGGGAGTGATCAATTTCCCCCCGTCCCGGCGAGAAACAGGTCTTCGAGACGCCCCGGATAGGGCACCCGATAATCGGTGGAAGCTTCGATCCGGTCGAGGGTCGACTCAGTGGACGGAGCGATCTTGTCGAGCAACAGATTGGGGAAGAGGCCGAGGACCACGACCAGGACAGCGAGGGGGGCAAGAAGGGAGATCTCACGCGGGGTCAGATCGGCGAGCAACTGGTTCTCCTCTCTCGTCGGTACCCCGGTGAACACCCGCTGGTAGGCCCACAACAGGTAGACCGCGGCTAGGACGACTCCCAGCGCCGACACCACCGCAAGTGGCCCCAGAGTGGGGAAGCTTCCGATCAAGACCAGGAACTCACCGACGAACCCGTTGAGACCGGGGAGGCCGATCGAGGCGAACACCATGAGCAGGAAGAACCCGGCGAACACCGGCATCACCTTCTGCAAACCCTCCAACTCGGTGATCTGCTTGGTGTGCCGTCTCTCGTAGATCATCCCGACCAGGAGGAACAGGGCGCCGGTGGTGAGCCCGTGGTTGACATTCTGGATGACCGCGCCCTGGAGAGAGGACGAGGTCAGGGCGAAGGTTCCCAGGACGATGAACCCGAGATGGCTCACCGACGAGTAGGCGACCAGCCGTTTCAAGTCGGGTTGGACGATGGCAACCGCCGCCCCGTAGATGACCCCGACGACTGCCAGGCCGCCCATCACCCACACCGCGTCCACCGACGCCTGGGGGAACAACCCGAGGTTGAACCGGATCAGCCCGTAGGTGCCCAGCTTGAGGAGGACACCGGCCAGGAGGATCGATCCGGCGGTGGGTGCCTCGGTGTGGGCATCGGGGAGCCAGGTGTGAAGCGGGAACAGCGGCACCTTGACCGCGAAGGCAATGGCGAAGGCCGCGAACAGCCACCGCTCGGCCCCGAGGGTCAACTCGACCCCCATCAGGTCGACGAGGGCGAAAGAGGGCGCTCCGGTTTGGGTGTTATGGAGAACCGCCATGGCGATGATCCCGGCGAGCATCAAAGCCGAGCCGAGGGCGGTGTAGATGAAGAATTTGACCGCGGCGTACACCCGCCTTTCGCTCCCCCACACGCCGATGATGAAGTACATGGGGATCAAAATCGCCTCGAAGAAGACGAAGAAGAGGAAGAGATCGGTAGCGACGAAAGCTCCGAGCATCCCTGCCTCGAGGAGGAGGGTGAGAGCGACGAACTCCCTGGTCCGCCTGGTGATCGAGGTCGAGGCACCGAGGGCGATGGGGATGAGCAGAGTGGTGAGCACCACCATCGGCATCGAGATCCCGTCCATACCCAGGTTCCACCCGATCCCCCAAGACCGGTACCAGGGGACTTCGACCACGAACTGGTACCCGGCCACCGGCTCGAACACCCAAAACAGATATCCGGCGAGGGCTAGTGGAGCCATGGAGATGGCGATGCCCAGAGGCAGGTGGAGCTCGCTACGCCGCGCCGGCATCAGGGCCACGATGACCGCACCCACCACCGGGAGGAGGATGAGCGCGGTCAGCATCTGACACCTCCGGTGTCACGGCTCGCTGCGCTCGCCTGTAGGACCTCGCTCCGCTCGGGCTGTCCTTTCTCGGAGTACGGGGTACGGGGTACGGGGTACGGGGTACTCATCATGAGCCTGTCACCACCATCCAGATCACCGCGGCCAGGCCACCGGCGAGGATCAGGGCGGCATAGTTGCGCACTTGACCGGTCTGGACGATCCGGGTCCTCGCTCCCAACTCCCGGACCAAACGCCCGACACCGTTGACCGTCCCGTCGATGACCGGGACGTCGATTGAGAACGCGGCCAACTCGGCGGCCTTCTTGCCCGGGGCGACAATGGCCGCGGCATAGACATCGTCAACCCGGTAGGCGTTCTCCCACCACGCCCACAAAGGCTGGAGCCCGCCTTCGAACTCTCGCCAGCGGTCCTCCGGCCGGTTGTAGGCCAGATAAGCGGCTGCCACCCCGGCCAGGCCGGCCACCACCGAGACCAGGGCCAGCGCCACAAACATCAGCCATCCCTCGGGTGAGTGTTGGAGCGGGATCCCCTCGAAGACCGGATCGAGGAAATGCTCCAGGGTGAAACGGAATGGTGTGTTGACCAGGCCGCCGACCACGACCAGGCCGGCCAGTGCCACCAGGGGGACGGTCATCACTCGGGGCGCCTCGTGGGGATCGCGGTCGTCGGCCCAGCGAGGATCGCCGAGGAAGACCAAGACCCACTGCCTGGACATGTAGAAGCCGGTGAGCAGGGCGGTGACCAACCCGACGACCCAGAGGAGGGAGTACCAGCCTCCCCGGGCGAACAGACCGGCCAGGATCTCGTCCTTCGACCAAAACCCGGCGAGAGGTGGTATCCCGGCGATGGCCGCGGTGGCTATTGCCATGGTCACCGCGGTGACCGGCATCCTGGAGAACAACCCGCCCATCTTCCTCATGTCCTGCTCGCCGCCCATGGCATGGATCACCGCACCCGCTCCGAGGAAGAGGAGGGCCTTGAAGAAGGCATGTGTCATCAGGTGGAAGATCCCGGCTACATACGCAGTGGCCCCGATCGCCATGAACATGTAGCCCAGCTGGGAGATGGTCGAGTAGGCGAGGACTCGCTTGATGTCTCTCTGGGCGATGGCGATGGATGCAGCCCCGATCGCGGTGAGAGCGCCAATGGTGGCCACCGTCACCTGGGCCACGGCCGACAGGTCGTAGATGGCCGCCGATCTGGTTACCAGGTAAACCCCGGCGGTGACCATGGTGGCGGCGTGGATCAACGCCGACACCGGTGTCGGGCCCTCCATGGCGTCGGGGAGCCAGACGTACAGGGGGATCTGAGCCGATTTGCCCGCGGCCCCGAGCAGGAAGAGGAGCCCGATGGCAGTGGCCATTCCGGTGCTGAGCTCGCCGACGCGGTCGAACACGCCCGAGTAGGCGAGGGTCCCGAAAGTGGCGAAGACCAGCATCAGTCCCACCATCAGCCCGAGGTCGCCGATCCGGTTGACCACGAAGGCCTTCTTGGCTGCTCCCGCCGCCGACGGCCTGGTGAACCAGAAGCCGATGAGAAGGTAAGAGCAGAGGCCCACCAGCTCCCAGCCGAGGAAGAGCATGGCGTAGTTGCCCGCCAGGACCAGGGTGAGCATCGAGGCGGCGAACAGGTTGAGATAGGTGAAGAACCGGCCGAACCGCTCGTCGCCATGCATATAACCGATGGCGAACACGTGGATCAGAGCACCGACCCCGGTGACCACCAGCGTCATCAACGCCGACAACGGGTCCCAGAGGATCTCCAGGTTGGCCCCGAGGGCGGGCATCCACTCCCAGAGGAGGACAGTGGTCCCGTGGTCCCCGCCCCGGAAGAAGGGAAAGGCGGCGACCACCGCCACCAAGAACGACCCGGAGATGGCCGCGGTCGCCAGCCACCCGGCCAGAGGCTCTCTGAGGAACCGACCGATAAAGTGGAGCAGCACCGAGCCGGCCAACGCCACAGCCCACACCCAGCGAGCGGGTCGGCCCCGCAGCCGCAGTGCGCCTTCCGCCATCGACGCCGCCAGCGCCAGCAGCAGCGCGACGACCAGG
>CAYZKF010000108.1:0-6282 GCA_964479135.1 uncultured Acidimicrobiaceae bacterium | reverse complement strand
ATCTGGCCATCGACGCCGAACACACCGATCTGGCCGGGGAGATCGCCGGTGCATTGGGCCGACGACCCGACGTGGTGGTCGATGTCACCTCGGATGACCCCGAGGCGGTGTTCACCGCCCTCGATCTGGTAAGGGCCGGGGGCCGGGTGATCCTGGCCTCGACCAAAGGCAACCGGGCCTTCCACTTCCTCTCCGACGTGATAGTGGCGAAACAGCTCACCATGAAAGGCGCAATGGGGGCCTCCATGATCGGTTACCAATGGGCCACCAACCAACTGGAGACCGATCCCCGGATCGATGACCTGGTCTCCCACCAGTTCCCCCTATCCGAAGCCTCCCGCGCACTCCAGGCCGCCGCCGGCCTTCTCGGCCGGGACGAGCTGATCTCGGTAGCCGTCACCTTCTGAGTCGGCGGTGATCGACCCGACTCCAACTCCCGGAGCCGTGCCTGGCCGACGCTCGGTAAGGGCATGGGTCCTCTACGACCTGGCCAACACCATCTTCGCCTTTGGGGTGGTCGGCGTCTACATCCCCGCCTGGCTGCTCAGCGTCGACCGCCCGGACAGCGCCCTCGCCTTCGTCCAAATCGCCGCCGCGGTGGTGGTGATCTTTGTCGCGCCGTGGGCCGGTGCTCGCACCGATGCCACCGGCATCCGCCTCCCCACCCTGATCCTGACCACGGTGGTGGCGGTGGGCGCCACCTTCTTCCTCGATTCGGGACCGGAGTTGCTCACCCTGGTGCTGCTCTGGATGGCCGTGGTGGCGGTCAACACCGGATCGGTGGTCTACGACGCCCTGCTGGTCACGGTGAGCACCCAGGAGAACCGGGGTTGGATATCCGGGCTCGGGGTCGGTGTCGGCTACTTCGGGTCATTCATCGGGCTCGGTCTCGGCCTTCTCACCTTCGAAGCCCTCGACTGGGGGTATTCGGGGACCTTCCGTGCCATGGCGCTGGGTTTCCTGATCTTCGCCCTGCCCGCATTCTTCCGGATCGAAGAGCGGCCTCGAACCGATCCGGAGCGGCGTCCCGGTCTGTCCCAGGTCGCGGGTCGTCTCATCGCCGCCTGGCGGCTGGCCTCACATCACGACGGGGTGGTCCGCTTCTTGGTGGGGAGGTTCTTCTACACCGATGCCATCAACACCCTGCTCGTCGGTTTTCTCGGCATCTTCGTCATGGATGAGTTGGGGCTCGACCTCGCCTTCTTCACGGCCCTGATGGGGGTGGCGATCACCGCCGCGGTTTTCGGTGGTCTGGGAGCAGGGAGGATCCTGTCCCGGGTGAGCCCTCTGCGTCTGCTCCGCTTCGTCCTGATTCTCTGGATGATCGGCATCGGGATGGGCGTGACCGCCAATCTGACCGGTGTAATCGCCCTGGCCTGGCTGATCGGGCCCCTGGGAGGTCTCGCCCTCGGCGCCACCTGGGCAGCCGATCGGGTGGTGATGGCCCGGATCTCACCTCCCCGGCATCTCGGTGAGTTCTACGGCCTCTACGCCACGGTGGGACGGTTCGCCACCATCGTCGGCCCGCTGGTCTGGGCCCTGATCGTCGACGCCTTGGGTCTGAGTCGCAACTTCGCCATGGGTGCCCTCGCCGGGTTCGTCGCCATCGCCTGGTGGATCCTTCGCAGGGTCGACGACACCCCACGCCTCTGGCTTCCCGAAGACGACCTTCCGGTCAGAGGAAACCAGGACGGGAGCCGAACATGAGGTGCTGCTCGACGGCGTAAGGGATGGGGAGCCCGTCGAGGTCGTAGGGACCGCGGACCAGCCTCCGACCGATCTCGGCGAACCAGGTGTCGTTGGCAAAGGGCCACGGCCAGGCGCGGATTCCGACCCGGGCTCCGATCAAGGCCCCGGCAAAGGCAGCGAGAGCACTTCCCCCGATCCGGGCTGCCTGCTCGACGGCGACATGGAACCGGTCGTTCATAGGTGCCGCCAGGAGCAGGGCGGCGTTGACCGCATGCAGGGGGTCGGTGATGTCGCCACCGGCGATTTCGAGCGCCTCCGACCCGTCGATCACCCCGACTCTCGGGATCAGCCTGTCCATCTCGACGCCGAGATTGGAGAGACGGTCGGGATCGGTGGTGTTCTCGACGAGTTGGCCGAGGACCGGCACCACCGCCTCCTTCGCCCCGGCGATCAGGTCGCGGCCGGTCTGGCCGAAACACGATGCCGCGGTAGAGGTGCCTGCAATCAGCGAAGCCGCCACGCTGGCGGCGTCGCTATCGAAGACATGGCTCAGGCTGACGGTCTCCCGGATCACCGCTGCCGGGTCCCGTCGGAAGGCAACGCCGACTACCGCGGCGCGTGACAGGCCGTCGATTCCCCGCTGGGATGAAGGTGTGGGGTCACCGGTGGATGCCCTGTCGAGCCAGGCTCGAAAGCTGGCGGTCTCCGCCCGATAAACCGGCTCCTCGTCCTGGGACCCGTCCAGTTCCCCAAGGCCGGCCCGCAGCCGGCCGGAGTCGATGCCTCGGTTCTCGATCAGCTCGTAGGCGATGACCACCGCTTGTTCGGTAATCGCCGAATAGCCGAGCTCCCAGGCGCCGCCCGCGGTGTCCCCTGCGGCCATCCCCAGCATGAAGCCGTCCCCTTCGCCCGCCACCAGGCTGAACAGGGGATCCTGGGGATGAGGGGAAGCAGGCTGATCCTGCTGGGGTTCGACAGTGTCCTCCAAGGTGGTCAGAGTACCGCGGTACCCTCAGCACAGTGATTCGTATCGCCGTCATCGCCAACCCGGTGGCATCACAATTCACCGGAGGCTCACACCGTGACGTGATGTCCATCCTCTCCGCGATCCACGACGTCGAGGCAATCTGGCCGGCCAACGCCACCGAGGCTTCCCTGGCGGCCGGAGAGGCGGTAGCCGGCGGGGTCGATGTTGTGGTGGCGATGGGTGGTGACGGGATGGTTCACCACGTCTCCCAGGGCCTGGTCGGCACCGGGGCTTCCCTTGGCATCATCCCTACAGGTACCACCAACGTGATCGCCCGACTCCTCGACATCCCTGGTCGCCACACCAAGGCGGCCCGACTCATCGCCCGTCACCCGGTGCCTCGATCGCTCGGCGTAGCCACCCTGACCCTGGACCGGGGAGCGGTGGAGACCGTCCACCACGCCATCTTCGCCTGTGGGGTGGGCCTGGACGCCGAGGTGGTCGGTCGCGCCGACCAGGACCCCTACCGGAAGTACCGGTTCGGATCGATCCATTATGCGCGGACCGCGTTCGGAGTTGCCTTGGGCAGGTTCTCCGGTCGGAAGCCGCATGTCGAGGCCACCGCCGGGGAGAGGACGGCGACGGTCTCCACCGTCCTCGTCCAGTTCCGCCAGGTCTACACCTACTTCAGCAGGCTTCCCCTGAGGCTCGGGGAGAGGCCACCCGACCCGATGACCGTCCTCACCCTCGACCGGCTCCGTCGCTCCCGGGTCCCCCAGATCGCATTCGACGTCCTGATGAGGAGGGACCTGTCGAGGATCAAAGGCGCCCAGGTGTGGGAGGGTGTCGACCGGCTCCAACTCGACGCTTCCCCTGCCATGGCGATCCAGGCCGACGGCGAGCCGCTGGGGATGGTCGACGCGGCGCATGTCCGCTGGGTGCCCGGTGCTCTCAATTTGATCGGGGGTTAGTGGTCGGGGCACTAGTGCTCTGGCCGCCTGCCACCGGGTCAGTCGTCTCGGTGGATGGTCAGCTGGGGGAAGGGGATGGTGATGCCTTCGGAGTCGAAACGCTTCTTGAGGCGAAGCATCGCCTCACGTTTCACCGACCATCTCTCCGGGGCCACGGTGGTGAGCCGGGCGCGCAGGATCACTGCGGAGTCGTCGAGACGCTGGACCCCAAGAACCTCGGGCTCTCCCTGGATCCTGTCGGCCCAATCCGGGTCGGCGGCCATCAGCGTCATCTCGTCGGCGATGACGGCCATTGCCCGCTCGAGGTCGGTGTCGTAAGAAACCGACATGTCGATGACCGGCTGGGCGTATTGGCTGGTGAAGTTGGAGGTCACCTCGATCTGGCCGTTGGGTACATAGTGGACATTGCCTTCGAAGTCCCGGAGCACGGTCACCCGGAGTTGAACGTCGGCGACCGTCCCGGTGGTATCGGCGATGGTCACGGTATCGCCGACGTGATATTGGTTCTCGGCGAGGATGAAGAACCCGGCGATCACGTCCCGGACAAAGGTCTGGGCGCCGAAGCCGAGGGCGGCGGCGAAAACGGTCCCCACCGCGAGGAACGGGGTGAGACTCACCCCCCACACATCGAACAGGATCAGCGCCGCGGTAGTCACCAGGATCACGTTGATCAGCCGGCGAAGCACCATCCAAAGGGTGTTGGCCCGGGACCCGCTGGTCCGGTCGCGGGCTTCCATCCGCCCGACGAATCTGGCTCCGAACCGGGCGGCCAGCCAGAAAAGCCCCAGGGCGATGCCGATGATCACTCCGGAACGGATCAGGGCATTGGTCAACGATATATCCACTGCCGGCGAGGTTAACCCGAAGACGTTTCTCGAAGCCGTCCCACCCCGACGGCAAGTTCGGCGACGAGAGCCAGGGCTCGGGCCCGACCGGCCATCAGCTCGGTAACAGGTTCGAGGAGATCCGACACCCCCCGGCGAGCGGCCTCCAGCCGCTCGTCGGCCCCGGTCTCGCCTCGACGCCACCACCGTCGAGTGGGTGGCCTGGGCAGATCCTCGGCGGCTCGGTGAACCGTTGAGGGAAGCCCGGCTGCGGTGGCGATCACTTTCTCCGCGACCGGCCCTCCGACCTCGGATGCGAGGTCTTCGCAAAACCTGGTCAACACCGCAACTGCCTCCGCCGGTTCCTCGGCGACGAGGAGTCGGGCTGCCTCTTCGATCGCCGGGGAGAGCCGGTCCCGGTAATCCACAGTGGAGCCGATCATCTTCTCGATCCCGGCGGCGGCGCGGGCCAGATCGCCGAGGAGCTTGCCGTAGAGGACCTCACGACGTCCAGCCATCTCCAGAATGTGGTGGCGGAGCCCGTCGATACCCAGCGGCGGGCCAAGCGGGCTAAGCGATGTGGGGAAGATGGCCGCACCGGAGATTCGGTCTTCGTCAAGGGCCGACCTCAGGTCGGCGTCTACCGACTGGAGTGCACCCGAGTCGAGACGATCGACCTGATTGAGAACAAAGACGAACTGGTCGGAGTATTTCGCCAGTGGTCGGAGGTAACGGTGGTGGAGGGCGGCGTCGCGGTACTTCTCCGGGTCGACCACCCAGACCAGGACATCGATCCGGGGCATCACCGCCTCGACTCGATGACGGTGCCCCACCTCCACCGAGTCGGTGTCGGGGAGGTCGATCAGACAGATCGGAGAATCGGGGTGGTCCACTCGCCTGGTGATGCCCAGGCTGTCCAGATACCCATCGAGAGCCCCGGGGTGGAGCGTCGGCACTGCGGCCAGAGGCTCCGCGGTGGTCGGTCGGAGCTCTCCCACCGGCGCCTCCTCCGACCCGGTGAGAGCGTTGAACAGACTCGACTTTCCCGAGCCGGTACCCCCCGCCAGAGCGACCACCAGCAGATCCTCGGGATAGTCGAAACGCAACCTGGCGTCGCTCACCAGCCGGGCCAACGGATCGAGCCTCCCGGGGTCGATGACTTCGCGGGCCGCGGAGAGGGCCAGATCCGACCTGTCGAGAAGCCCGGTCAGCGCCTCACGCATCGGCGAACTGGTAAGCGGCGACCACCGCGGCCAGTCTCGCCGCCAGGTCGCCTGGGTCGGGTTGCCCGGTGGCCTGCCGCCACGCTTCTGCCAGTCTCTCCCCGAAGTGGTTGTGGACCACTTCGACACGAGACCTCAGGGCATCTCTTGCCGCCTCGGCCATCGCAGTGTGACCATCGCCGAGCACCGCAGAAGACACTTCTTCGTCGACCGGGGTGAGCCCCGCGGCGAGCAGGGTCATCACCTCGAGACGTGGGTAGGTGTCCCCTTCGGCGAGTTGGTGGATGTGGTCAATCCAACCGTCGACGACGTCGTGGAGCATTACTCCGGCATCCGATGTGAGAGTCGACAGGCCCGGGCCCAAAGGGGTCACCTTCGCACCATGGGTGGCGACCGCCTGGCGCAGTGAGCTCTCCAATTCGGCGACCAGTCCGGTCTTCAGGGTCTCTTCCCATCGGGCAAGGGCCGCGGCACGGGGTTGACTTCGCCGCGCCCATCCTCGAATTCCGCCCCGAGAGGGAGCCGCCAGGTCCAGGGAGGCATACCGCCTGACCCGGGTGGGAATCGTCGCGGTGGCGGAGATCGCGGTCCGCATCTCCTCCGCAGTC
>CAYZKF010000107.1:0-6296 GCA_964479135.1 uncultured Acidimicrobiaceae bacterium | reverse complement strand
CGACTACTGCATCGGGTTCTCCACCGCGGTCACCCGGGGGGTCCAGTTCATCCACGATCTGAGGACCGCGGCCGGATCGCACGAGCGGATCGCGGTGGTCGAGTTGTTCGGCCGTTACAGCGGGGAGACCTCCCTGATCACCGCCTACCTCGGTGGAGTGGACCGGGCAGTGATCCCCGAAGTGCCATTCGACCTCGACAGACTCTCCGCGTTCTTGGTCGACGACCGACAGTTCAACCCCTCGGGGTACGCCATGGTGACGGTGTCCGAAGGGGCCGAGATCGAAGGTGGGATGGTCCTCTCCGGCGAGGAGGACGCCTACGGGCATCGCAAGCTGGGCGGAGTGGGAGAGATGCTCGGGGAGCAGATAAGACAGCGGACCGGCCAGGACATCCTCTACCAGCAGGTCGGGTATCTGATGAGATCCGGCGCCCCCGACTCGTTGGATCTGATGGTGGCGACCAATTTCGCGGTGACCGCCGCCGACCTGGCGATGGAGGGAAGCCACGGCCGGATGGCCGCTCTACGGGGTGGTACCTACACCCACGTCCCGATCGGGGTAACCAATGAAGGGGTGAAGCGGGTCGACGTCGACGAGCTCTACGACAGCGACAACTATCGACCCAAGGTGAGACACGTCTTCGGCAAACCGATGTTCCTCTACTGAGGGATTCGAAAGGCTCCCTGTCCCAGGTCGAATCGGTTGGAGGCGACTTCGGACCGGGTACTCGACCTTTCGGCCGAGCCTTTCTCCCGACTTCAGCCGATCGGGGTGAAGGGCCAGACGATGGGGACCAGGAAGAGCGTGAGGACGAAGATGATGACGTTCAGGGGTGCGCCCACCCTGGTGAAGTCGGTGAACCGGTAGTTGCCCACCCCGTAGACCAGGACGTTGGCCTGATGCCCGATGGGGGTTAGAAACGTGGTGGATGCGCCGATGGCGATGCCCATGAGGAAGGGGTAAGGCTCGAACCCCATCCCGACGGCGATGGCGATGCCGATCGGGGCAAGGAGCACAGCGGCCGCCGCGTTGGACATGACCTCGGTGATAAGGGTGGTGAACAGGATCAAGGCACCGAGCAGGACCAGGGGCCCGTAATCGCCGGCAAGCGCGACGATTCCATCGGCGAGCCACCCGGCGGTGCCGGTGTGGTTGTCGTCCATGGCTATGCCCAGGGGCATCATGAATGCGATGAGAAAGACGACCCGCCACTCCACCTCGCGGTACATCTCCTCCGGCCTCACGCTGCGGGTGATGACCATCAGCAACACTCCGAGCATCCCGGCCACCGAGATGTGGAGCAGACCGGTGGCGGCGGCGACGATGGCCACAGCCATGCTGGCCAGGGCGTAAGGGGCCTTTGCCGGTGAGCGTCGTTTCGACTCCAACCGGCTGACCATGAGGAAGTCGCGACTCGAGGCCATGTCGCCGAGCGCCTTCTCCGTCCCTCTCACCAAGAGGACATCACCGACCTCGAGGGGGACCGAGATGAACCGGTCCCTGAGGGTCTGGCCACGGCGGCGGTGGGCCAGGATCATCACGTTGTAGCGGCTCCTGATCCACCCCCGGTCGATGGTGGTCCCGACCAGGCGGGAGCCCGGGGCGATCGCCGCCTCACCAAGATGGACGTCATCGTTGGTCAGGTCCTCGGCGGTCAACTTGGTCTCGGCGTAGATGTCAAGGGGGCGGGCCGACTCACCCACCAGATCGGAAATGTCGCCTTCGACGACGAGCCGGTCTCCGACCTGCAAGACCAGGTCGGGGCTAGGGCTGAGGAACACCCGATCGCTTCCCGAACCCCGTTGTACCCGGAGCACGGTCAGCCCCAATTGAGAGCGGATGTCGCTCTCGGTCAGGGTCTTGTCCGAGAGCTCGGACCCTTCCGGGACGATCAACTCGGTCAGATAGCCCTGGAGATTGTATGTGACCGTGAGGTCGTTCGTCGCCTCCCGCTCCGGGATGAGATGACGACCCACCAACGCCATGTACAACACCCCAACCCCGGTCACCGCCAGACCGGTCGGGAGGAAGTCGAACATGGCGAACCCGTCCCAGCCGTGGTCCTCGAGGGCGATCGAGACGAGAAGGTTTGGTGGGGTTCCGATCAAGGTGGTCAGGCCGCCGAGCAGCGAGCCGAACGACAGCGGTATCAGCAATTTGGTCGCCGGGTACTCCGCCCGCTTGGCGACGAGGAACATCGCCGGCAGCAGCACCGCAACCGCACCTATGTTGTTCATGAAGGCCGACATCGCCCCCACGGTGCCCATCACCATGAGGGTGAGGAGGGTGGGGCTCGACCCACCGGTGCGGGTGAGAACCCGGGCTATCCAGTCGGCCACTCCGGTCCGCACCAGACCGGCACTGAGGATGAACATGGCGATGACGGTGATCACCGCAGGGTTGGAGACACCCGAGAAGCCCTCGGCGAGACTCACCGTCCCGGTGAGGAGCAAAACGAGGGTGATACCGAGGGCGACCACATCCGGCCTGGTCACCTCGAGAGCGAACAGCGCCAGAGCGACCGCGATGAGGCCCAGGACGAGCACGTGCTCCATGAGTTCGGCGAGTGTAGGGAGAGGGACCGAAGCCTCGACGCCCCGAGATGAGCAGGGTCAGTCCTCGGAGAGCACCCTGGTCTGCCAACGGAGCGGTTGGGGTTTGCCCAACAGATATCCCTGGCCGTATTCGACACCGAGCTCGATCAATCGGTCGCGCTCGTTGTCGCTCTCCACACCCTCGGCGATGACCATGATCCCCAGATCCTGGGACATGGCGGCGATCGCCTTGATCAGGGCGGCGTTCCGTGGGCTCTGATGGAGATCACGGACCACCGACAAGTCCACCTTGATGATCGACGGGTCGAGACGGAGGATATGCCACAGATCGATCTCCCCGGCTCCGACGTCGTCGATGGCAAGCCGGTATCCCCTCTCGCGGAGGGCTTCGACGGCACGGTTGGTCATCTCGTAGCTCTTGATCAATGCCACATCGGAGAGCTCGAGGACCACTCGACCCGGGTCGACCCCCGACAAGGCCTCGTAGAGCTTCGGTGAGGTCAAGGTCCCGTCCGAGAGGTTGACTGCCAGGAACCCCTGGTCGGAGGTGGCGGTGAACCCGGCGACCGCCGACCGGATCGCCGCCAACTCCAACTGGAGCCGCAGTCCGGCGTCCCCTGCCACCTCGAACCATTCCGGGGGTGTCGAGTGCGGGAACCGAGCAAGACTCTCGTAGCCGCTGATCTGCTCGATCCCCTTTCGGTGCGCAGGCAGGTGGGCCACCGGTTGATAGACCATCTCGATGCCATCAGAGCCGAGCAACTCGACGATCGCCGCCTTGGTCGGCCTTCCTGCCATCGGATCGACGACAAGTCCACCGCGGTCTTCAACCTCCTGGCCCAGTGCGCCGGGCAGGGTGAGCTCGAAAATCGTCTCTCGGCCTTCACGGCGGTGGCCGACCTCCCCACCCATGGCACGCGCCAGCCGCCGAGCCACCGATAGACCGAGACCCAGCGACGGCGCCGACTCGTCCTGTCGGCGGTGGGTGTAGTAGGGCTCGAAGATGCGGGTTTCGGCATCCTTGGGAAGAGGCTCGCCATCATGGGCTACCTCGACCAATACTCGCCTCACCGAACGGCTGACCCGAACCGTGATGTTGGAGCCCCCGAGCGACTCGGCGTTCATCAGGAGGTTGTGGAGGATCTGGACGACCCGGGCCTGGTCGGCGACGGCCACCGCATTCCCCGTCACCACAAGCCGGGCTCGCTGATTGGCCTCCCAGTTGCTGGCCGCGGCCCCAGCGGCTTCCTGGAGATCGACCAATTCGCTCTCGAAGGTGAGCTCGCCCATGTCGAGCTGCGCCGAGGTGAGCAGATTCCGCACCACCCGGGCGGTCTCTTCGGCTTGGATTGCCAGCAACTCGATGAGCTGGTTGCGGACACCGGCGCTCGAGTCCCGGCTCCGGTCACGGAGCAGTTCGGCGAACCCGACCATGGCGCTCAGGGGGGTGTTGATGTAATGCGAGGCAGCGGAGAGGAAGTCCGATTTGATCTGCCGGAGCTGTTCGCGCTCACGCTGAAGCTCCGCCCTGAGATTCTTCTCCGGGTCCCCGCGCCGGGACCTTCCGGGACGAAATGGCACCCGTTTTCATCGGCCGATCGGGCGATGTCCTTGAGAGAGAACCGACCTGGTCAGAGGGGTGATTCAAGATTTGTCGCTCCGCCGCCGATGGCAGTCTGTGAGCGCACCCGTGTTCCTCCCCCACGAAGCCCGGACCTCCCCACAAGACCTCGAGGCACTGGCCCGGCTCTGGGACTGGGAGGGCACGATTCGTGAGCATTTGCCTCAGGTATTGGCCTCGGGAAACATCACCGTCCTGTTCCAAGCGATCTTCGACGTCCGTGGGGAGTTTCCTCTCCTCAAGGCATACGAGGCTTTGGCCCGTTTCCCCATAGCGAGAAGGATCCCAACCGGGCTGTGGTTCAGCGTGGCCGGACAGATCGGACTGGGCATCGAACTGGAGCTGGCCACCGCCCGGAAGGCTACGGAGTTGCTTCATCGCCTCCCTGAAGGCACCCTGCTATTCGTCAACGCTTCTCCAACGGTGGCCCCGCTGCTGGTCGACTCCGTCCCCCGGCAGGTGTCGACCCGTCTGGTCATCGATCTCCCATGTGCAGCCGCAGCCGATCCGCACTGCGGATGGGTCACCAAAGACCTGCGCGACCGAGGCTCGGCCATCTCCATCGACGACCTTCCCGTAGCCGAGGACTCGGTGGCGTTTCTCGACCGCGCAGCCGGAGCGCCCGATTTCCTCAAGGTCGATGTCATGTCCGGAGTCGACGGGGACACCGAGCGGACCGACCTGACACGAACCGCCGAATGGTGCCATGAAAATGGGGTGACGCTGATCGCCAAACGAGTGGAGAGGATCACCGATCTCCACACCCTCCGCGATCTTGGGATCGCCTGGGCCCAGGGATACAGCCTGGCCCGCCCCACCGAACTCTGACCTGACAGTCTCGGGCGTCTCCGGTGACGGGATAGCCTGGCATCATGGTCGGTCGATGACATGTCCCTGTGGGGCCGAGTACATCGGCGTCGACACCGAGTCACTGGTCGAGCCGGTGTTCGAGCACTTCAACCGGAGTCATCCCGAATACCAGTTGAGCCGGGTCTCGGTGCGTAACTATCTGGAGACCGAGGACCGCTCGACCGGGGCCATCGAACGGGTCGACACACTCGGCTCAGTCGAGATCGTCCCCATCACTCCTGAACGCGCCGAAGAAGTGGTCCGGTTCTTCGACTTAGACGCAGCCAGGGGCCTTGAGGGCCGGAGACACGCCGTCAGTATTTGAGCGACGGGCCACTAGGGGTTCACTGGAACAGGGTGAGAATGCCTCCGAGCCATCAACGTCATCTGGCCAGAAGAAGGTCGCAGTCGGGGCACCCCTTTGGGTCCTCAGCGACGATAACCCGGAGGCTCCGTAGACTGGCCTCATGAAGCGACTTCTCGTCATCATTGGCCTGACTCTGGCCACCATCGGCGCCCTCGCCCTCGTGCGTCGTGCCGGGGGTGGTGAGTCCGAGGCCTGGACACACGTCCAACCTTCGTGAAGATCGGAGTTTTGGTCACCGGGGATATTGCGGTTCGCGCCGCCCATTCCCTGGCCGCACATACCGGCATCGACCAGGTGGTGGTGATCGGGCCGGCCACTTCAAAGACCTACCAGGTGGTCGACACCGCCGACGGATGCGATCTATTGGTGGGGACCGGCCCCGACGCCCCGGCCAGAGCACGTGATCTAGGGGTTCCACTGCTCTGGGACGGAGAGAGCCACCAGCCGGGTGTGGGAGTCTACGGAGCCTCACCACAAGGTCTGGCGCTGGCGGTGGCGGCACGAGAGACCGACCCCCAATTGGTAGCGGTGGCCCACCCCGGGCTCGACGGCGGCAACGATCACCGTGCCCAGTTCCCCCAACCGATCGGAAGGGTGCCGGTCGGCGACTCCACCTACTCGGGGAAGAGGGTGGCCGAGGCCCGGTCGGTCAACGAGTTCGGCGCAGTCCTCACCGTCGGCGCCTCCCGACGGGTGACGGTGGTCGACGACGGAGACTTCTTGTCCGGGATCGCCCTGGCCGCCGGTGTTGCCGTCGTCGGAGAAAGCCCGGTGGCGGTATGGGACTGTGCTCTGGCCTACCTCGAAACGGCCACCGAGATGGGGTTGGTGCTGGCCGAATACGCCAGCTAGTGCTCCGGCTCGTAGGTTCCGTGCGTGTAGCGCCGAGCCATCGGTCGCTCA
>CAYZKF010000106.1:0-6308 GCA_964479135.1 uncultured Acidimicrobiaceae bacterium | reverse complement strand
CTGGAGGCGCTCTGTGAATGGGCCGGGTCGGCGGTCTCTGAAGGTCTGGCGCGCTTCTCTCTCGGACCCCTCTCCGAAGTCGCGGCCAGGACCTAGACATGGGCAGATCTCAGCGAACACCTCGGTGATGGACCGGAGAGGATGACCGTGGCCGCCGAACGAGTGGTCCGGGGTGAGTCCGCGATCGGGCCCATCGTCGACCTCCCCGACCAACTCTTGCCCTGGGAGCCTGTTTACCCGACGGCGACCTACAAGGCAGACAAGGTGGAGACTCCGTCGCCCCCACTCCCCCTACTCGAAGAAGTCACTCTCCCCGGCGAGGCGACCCTGGTCGCCGACCCCGAGTCGGAGGCCGCCCTCTCCGACCTGGTCCTCCCCTGGACCGACGAGTCGAACGGCCGTTGTGTGGTGGTGTCGGCAGCAGGGGACCATCGCTCCGCGATCCGGGCCCTCGGTCTGACCCGGGCACGCATCGGCCGGCTCGACACCGCGTCGGCGATGGCCTGGATGGGATGGGCCGGCGCCTCCGGGGGAGCACATGGAAGACGTCGCGGGGCAGCCGCCGGGAGATTCGGGGCCTGGTGGGTGCTCGCCACATTGTGCGATCTGAGTTGGCCGCCCGTTCCCGACGAGGTCGGTGTCTCCATCCGAGGCCTCGAGTGGCACTGGTTCGACGACGGAGCGCCGGGAACCGGCTGGCAGCTTCGATTGGCCATCGCCCACCCCGAGTCCGGGTTGGCCTGGGCCATCTCCGCAGTGGACTCAGCCGACTGACCCGCCCGTAGCGGCGGTCCCAGACATGTGTCGGGCCGGGGTTCAGGCGACGACCACCCGAACGGTGTGCCACCCGGTAGCGCCGTCGGGGGCGGCACGCCGCACCCTCTCGTCCTGGGTCTCGCCGGTGCCGTCGGTGGCTCTGACCCTGAGCAGATGCTCGCCCGGGGTGGCGTCCCAGGCGACCCGCCACTGAACCCAGGCACTCACCGACAGCGGCTCGGACAACTCGGCCTCGACCCAGTCCTGACCCTCACCCAATTGCACCTCGACCTTGGAGATACCCCGATCCGGTGCCCAGGCGACCCCGGCCACCGATCGCGGCCCGGGCGAACTCCGATGTCCCGGGGTATCGATCCTGCTCTGAGTCTTCACCGGGCCCTCTTTGGACCATCCCCGAGGGACCCAGTAGGCGTCGAACTCGTCCCAACCGGTGAGCTCGATCGACGACAGCCACTTGGTCGCCGACACGTAGCCGTAGAGACCAGCCACCACCAGTCTGGCCGGGAAGCCGTGCTCAAAGGGGAGGGGTTCCCCGTTCATCCCCACGGCAACCATTGCCTCGCGACCGTCGTAAACCGCCTCGATGGGGAATCCCACGGTGAAGTCGTCCACCGACCGCCCGACAACCTGCTCGGCCTCGGGTCGCACCCCGGCGCGGTCGAGGATCTCATTGAGAGGCACCCCTCTCCACCGGGCGTTGCCCACCAGATCTCCGCCGACCGGGTTGGAGACACACGCCAAGGTGACGTCCATCTCGACCAGGCGCATGTCGAGGAGGTCGGTATAACTGATCTCGTAGGGGCGGTTGACGGCCCCTTTGACCTGGAGGGTCCAGTCCGAGATGTCGACCCGGGGCACGAAGAGAGCGGTGTCGATGCGGTAAAAATCGCTGTTGGGAACGACGATCGGAGTCAGTCCCTCTACCCCCAACTCGGCCCCATCCGGAACCGACGGAAGAGCACGGGCCGCCCTGGGGAGCACCACTTCGTCGCGGCCGGCGAAAGCCCGCTTTGACCTCTCGATGAGGACGCGGCCCAACGCCGCCGACGTCACCGCCACACCCAACACCGCCCCCATCCCCACGAGGAAGGCCCGTCGTGAAGGCTCGGAAGTGTCACCCTCTCCATCTCCCCCCACGGGGGGCCGGTCGGACCGGCGATACAACCAACTGAGGGCGCCCAGCCCGGCCAGGGCCGACGCACCTCCCGGGATGATGGCCACACCAAACGAGGTTTGGCCACCAAACGCGGTGGCCAATGCCGCGAGCAACCCGAAAGCGACGAAGGTGACGATGGCCAGACCGAACCGATGGCGGGCGCGGGATCCGACCAGCCCCCCGACGAGGAGAGTGACCACGACGATCCCGATGAGGAGCGCCGGCTTGTCGTTGGTTCCGAAGGTATCGATGGCGAAGTCCTTGACCGGTGTGGGGACGTTGTCGATCACCCAGTTGCCGATGCCCTCGACCGACGACGAGAACCACGGGGTGGCAGCGAGCAGTTCGGATACTCCCAGGGCAAGGCCAGCCGATGTTGACCCGGCCAGAGCGTCGCCGAAGCGTGAGGACTCCACCAGACCAGCCTAAGGCTGGAACCTCTAAACGGGTTCGAAACTATTGGCGCCGCCGGGTCCTGCCGGGGAGCCGCAGGCGATGAGGCGGTCCGCAACGACGGCCTCGTGCCCGTGCCCTTTTGTGGCTACCAGAGTCCCATTCGGAGACCGGAGGCTGACGAACCGATCGCGCAGGGGCGGCCCGAGGCACCTACCTTGTAAGGCTCAGTCGAGGTACGGGGGACGAGGTTCAAGATGATGGAGGTGATCTCGGGGGACGACGGCCTACTCCGGTGCGGTTGGGGGGCTACTCCCGAGATCTACCGGGTCTACCACGACGAAGAATGGGGCCGTCCCACGATCGACGACACCCGGCTGTTCGAGAAACTGTGTCTCGAGGGGTTCCAGGCCGGACTCTCCTGGCTCACCATCCTCCGCAAGCGAGACCGGTTCAGGTCGGCATTCGCCGGGTTCCACCCTGAGGCTGTTTCGGCGTTCGGCGAAGAAGATGTCGCTCGACTTCTCGGGGACGAAGGCATCGTCAGACACGAAGGGAAAATCCGGTCGGTGATCAACAACGCCAATCGTTGCCTCGAGTTGATAGAGGAGGCCGGGTCGCTCGGTGGCTACGTGTGGGGATACGCCGACGAGGAAAGCCGGGCCCCCAATCAGCCGGTCGCCACCTCTCCGGCTTCGATCACCCTCGCTCGAGACCTCAAACGGCGCGGTTGGTCCTTCGTCGGGCCGACCACCGTATACGCCTTCATGCAGGCGATGGGCCTGGTCAACGATCACCTATCAGGATGCCATGTCCGGGAGGAGTGCTCGCGACTGAGACGGATGGCCCTCGAGGGCCGGATCTAGGGTTGGGCAGCTTCATGGAACGCCCCAGTTTCACAATCGGGATCGAAGAGGAGTACCTGGTCGTCGATCGCGAGACCCGAGATTTGATCAAGAGCCCGCCACCGGCGATGTGGGATGCCCTCGGTGAGGTTCTCGGTTCCCAGGTCGCCCCGGAGTTCCTCAAGGCCCAGATCGAGGTGGGGACCAAGATCTCGGCCAAGGTCTCGGAGGCGCGTGCCGACCTTGCCGGGCTTCGACGTGATCTTTCCAAGGTGGTCGGCGAATACGGGGCGGCGATCATCGCCTCCTCCACCCACCCGTTCGCCCATTGGGCGCACCAGGAGACCACCGAAGAACCACGGTACACCCGATTGGCCGCCGACCTTCAGCAGGTCGCCCGCCAACTCGTCATATGCGGGATGCACATCCATGTCGGCATCGAAGACGAACACCTGCGAATCGACCTGATGAACCAGGTGAAGTACATGCTCCCCCATCTCCTCGCCCTCAGCACCTCCTCCCCGTTCTGGGACGGGGCACCAACCGGCCTACTTGCCTATCGCCTGGTCATATTCCAGAACCTCCCACGAACCGGGCTCCCCGAGCAGTTCGATTCCTGGGGGGAGTACCAGCGATACCTCGAGGTGTTGGTCGACGCCGACCTCATCGAGGACTCGAGCAAGCTGTGGTGGCACATCCGCCCTTCGGGTAGATACCCCACCCTGGAGATGCGGATCGCAGACGTATGCACCCGGCTGGACGACGCGATGACCATCGCTGCCATCTACCAGTGCCTCCTCTCCTATCTGTTCAGACTGCGACGCAACAACCAGAAATGGCGCACCTACCGCTCGGGGCTGATCGACGAGAACGTCTGGCGCGCCCAGCGCTACGGGACCGACGGTTCGCTGGTCGACTTCGGCCGGGGAGCCCTGGTACCGATGAGCGACCTGATTGAGGAGTTGATCGAGCTCGTCGCCGAAGATGCCGTCGAGTTCGATGTGGTCGAGGAGGTGAGCCACGCTCGGACCATCGTCGCCGAAGGCACCAGCGCCCACCGACAGCTGGCCACTTATCAAGCCGGCATCGAATCCGGTGCCGACCCTGACCAGGCACTTCGGGCGGTGGTAGACGGTCTGATCGTCGACTCGATGCACGGGATCGAGGTCTAGGGTCGACTCCAAGACCAGCCATTGGAAGAGGAGCCGGCATGAACCGACCCATCCGCATCGCCGTACAACTACAGCCCCAGCACGCCGACTACCCCACGATTCGCCGGGCTGTGGTCCGGGCGGAAGAGATGGGAGTCGATCTGGTATTCAACTGGGATCACTTCTACCCCCTCTCCGGTCCCCCCGACGGGAAACACTTCGAATGCTGGACCATGCTCGCCTCGTGGGCGGAGCTCACCGAGCGGGTCGAGTTGGGACCGCTGGTGGGCTGCAACAGCTATCGCAACCCCGATCTGCTCGCCGACATGGCACGGACCATCGACCACATCTCGGAGGGAAGGTTGGTCCTCGGGATCGGGGCTGGATGGTTCCAGCGGGACTATCAGGAGTACGGCTTCGAGTTCGGGACCCCTGGCTTCCGCCTCGGCGAACTGCGTGCCGCCCTACCCCGAATCGAGCGTCGTCTTACCAAGCTCAATCCCCCGCCTCTACGGAAGATTCCGGTGCTGATCGGTGGTGGCGGTGAGAAGAAAACCCTCCGGTACACCGCAGAGTTCGCCGACATCTGGCATGGATTCGGGGATGCCGAAACAATCGCCCACAAGAATCGGGTGCTGGACGACCACTGCTCGACCGTGGGCCGGGACCCTTCTGCGATCGAACGTTCCACCGGGGCCAGGCCGACCGCGGTCGAGTCAGGCGACCGTCTCGTCGAGGCCGGAGCCACTCTGATATCACTTGGATTCGACGGTAAGACCGGATACGACTTAGCCCCGGTAGCTGACTGGCTGGCCTGGCGGGATCAGCGCAACACCGCCCTTGCCTGACCCCCAGAACGACGGGCTCGATCGAGAAATCCCAATGGGCAAAGGGGATCTGGTTCGCCAGACCCAGGGGCGGGCATAGGGGTCCAGCGAACCACACAGGGTCGAGCCGGGTCGGTCGATGAGTCTCTCATGAAAGACTTGATCGACCGGCTCACCACATACGGCGATCGCGGTGCCTCGATGGTCGAATATGCCCTCCTGGTGTCGCTGATCTCGGTGGTCTCGGTGACGGCAGTGGCCATGGTGGGCCATCGCACCGAGGAGACCTTCGACAACATGGCGGTCGCACTGGGCAGTGAAGCACCCACCGGTCAGGGCGAAGAGGCCGGCCCCGGCAGCGGTCCGGGAGCGGGCAACCCCGACGACTACGACCCCGACTATCCGGGCGACCCTGATCCCGACGACCCGGACAATCCGGACGACCCTGGCCAGGGTGGCGACGAGACCGGCGACCCGGCCGGCAACGACCCCACCGGTCAGGGCTCGAAGGTCGAGATCCTCGACACCTCGGCCGAGCTCACCGAGTGGAGAGGCAACCAAGGAACCTGGAGTGCCCTGGTCACCTTCGCCAACGATTGGGATCACGATCAGGAGCTGACCGTCGAAGTGACCCCGATGGACTCAGAGAGCGGTGCCCAGCCAACCACGACCCTCACCGTGAAGGTGGCCAGCAGGGCCCAATCCATCCTCGCACTTGAAGACCATCAGCTCTCCCGAAAGGGCAAGGACTTCAACGGGATCGTCGCCGTCGAGGTCCGGGTGGTCTCGGTCACCACCAATGACGCTGATGGCCAGCCGATGACCTACACGTTCGACGAGGAGCCCAGCACCACAGTGGATCACCCGACTCCCTGACCCAGACTTCCCCTGCTTTTCCAGGGGACCCAAGAAGAGGCTCCGGATGTCCTCCCCGGAGCCTCTTCACATTCGGTCACGGACGGGTGAGCGCCGGGCGAAAGGCTAAAGTGCCGCACCGTGAGCGACCTGCTCGAAGCAGCATCATCGGCATTGGGTACGCCCACAGCCCTGGTCGAGCGGTCGGCCGCCGCCCGTGCCACCGCCAACGGGACCACCACCGACGAGGTGTTGTCGGCCTGGGCCGGCGGCAGCAAGGCAGTCGCCGCCCAACCACAGCCGG
>CAYZKF010000105.1:0-6342 GCA_964479135.1 uncultured Acidimicrobiaceae bacterium | reverse complement strand
GGCGGAGGTGTCACGCCAGGCCGAGACGAACACCGCCGTGGAGAGACCCCCGGAGGCCACCGCCCCGGCAATGAGCCGGCGGCCTGTGATTGATCGGTGGTGGGTCGTGTGTGTCCCCATCGACCACGAACGTACGGATCAATCCGTCGACGGGGAATACGGAAAACTCCCCATAGTGGGGCTGTTGCTACTTGACCAGCCCGTGCTCGGCGGCAAACAGCGCGGCCGCGGCACGGGATGAGACCCCGATCTTGCGGTAGGTGTTCTGGATGTGACGGTCGGCGGTTTTGGTCGAGATGTCGAGTGCCCGGGCGATCTGCTTAGTCATCATGCCCCGCGCTAGGAGTCCGATCACCTCGACCTCACGATGGGTGAGTCCGGCGGGTCGTTCGACGACCGGCGACGGCTGACCTGCCGCCTCGGCAACCGCCTTGACCATGTCGGAGTCGAATTTTCCCTCTCGCGCCTTGGCTGCCAGAAATGCCGTGGCCTCCTCCGGCGAGAACTTGTCCCGGTACGGTCGCGGCTCGGTCTTGGAGTGGAAGGCGTCGGCAGCGGCGAGCAGCTTGGCGCCGGGAGGGAGTCCAGCAGCGGCGATGCCCCGGTGGTATCCCGATCCATCGAGTCGTTCGTGGTGAGCGCAGGCGATCGGGGCCAGTTCCGCCAGGAAAGGGGAGCGCGCCAGCACTCTCTCGGTGTGATAGGGATGCAACCTCACCTGCTCGCGCTCGTCGGCGTTGAGGGGGCCAGGCTTTCCCCAGATTCGGGGGTGGACGGCGGTCCTCCCCACGTCGTGCACATAGGCGGCGCGTCGGATCATCCTCACCTCGGTCGGATCGAAGCCAGAGAGCGCTGCGGCCGACGCCGCCAATTCGGCGACGCCCAAACAATGGGCCGACAGGAATGGCGAGGCGAACTCGGAGAAGGCGCCGACGGCGGCCAGGGCGCGCTCGATCGATTCGTCCTCCAGGGTCAGCCGCGGCCGTGGTTCGGCCTCCAGCACCTCATCCCACACCGACTCCGGCGGATCCGGTGAGCCGAGGACCGTCGCGGCATTGTCGACGAACGCTCCGGCGACTCCCGGGTCGAAGGCGTGTCCGGCCCTGGCACTGATCACACTGACGACATATTCGTCGTCGCCCATGAGCCGCTGGTAGGTGGCATCACGAGCGACATGGATGATGCGGAGCGGTAGGGGCACCTCCTCTGCCTTGGCCCGACGAAGGACGCTCGAACCATCCCAGCGTTCGGTGAGAAGGGGGAACATCCGGTGGATCGACTCGGGCATGCCGAGACGTTCGGCGAGCATCCCGGCAACCTCGCAGAAGGCGTTGAAGTGGCGGTTCATGAAGCGGTAGGCGGTGGGGAGACGGGTGGCGACCTGATAAGCCTGGGTTGTCCGGGAGATCCCCGGGTGGGGCAATGCCCCGATCACCCCAGTGAGATTGTCCCGCATCGACCCGTACTGGCGGTGTTGGTTGTGCTCGGTGAGGCTCCCCCCGAAGACCGCGGTCTTCTCCTCTGCGTCGACCGTGCACCCCGAGTAGGCCAGGAGATTGACGTAGTAGGTGCGTGACGCCGTCTCCGCATCGACTCCGAGAACGTCACACAGTCGCATTGCCGTCAGCGTGGATTGAAGACCGTGTTCGAACGGAAAACCCATCCCCAGGTCGGTCGCCAGACACAACGATGCGATTACCTCGGCGGTTCTCACCTGCTCCCGCTGGGATTCCCTCACCCCGGTGACTGTAACTGTCAGCCCTTTCCGGAGACCGGGGGGTGGTCCCGTACGAGACTTGACCGGCTGTCCTGTTCCGGGGTCCAGGTCCGAATAGGCGCAGCCGGATTGTGGTCAGGCCCGATTTTGTGGGCTCGGCCCGACCCAGCGAGCTGAGCCGGTCAACTCGGGTCGACTACCTGGCCGAGGAAGAGGATCTCCCCGGTGGTGCCGTGTTCGATGAAGAAGAGGAAGGGGCGGTCGACGTCGACCTCGGCCGGCGTGGGCAGTGAGGTTCGTCCGATCACCACCGCGGTGGCCGCAGCTGCCTCGGTTCCCTCCTCGTCGACCGAGATGAAGGCCTGGTGGACCACGTCCTGCACATAAAGCTCCCGGAGGGCGGTGATCCCGGTGAAGTCGGCCCCATCCGGGCCGAACGGGTCCCTGAATGCTGCTTCCATCCCCAACTGCTGGAGCGGCCCTTTGAGGGGGACGTCTGATCTGAACTCGAACCTGGGGAAGCTCAACTCCACCTGGTAGTCGCCCCAGCTTCTGTGGAGCTGCGACAGGTCGTCGGGGCCGAACCCCTCGGCGATCTCGGCGTATCGTCCCCGGTCGGGGAGGACCACAACCATGGCGGCGTCACCGGCGTAGGGGATACGGAGTGCCCGGAACCCGTCGCCGACGGTGTAGGGGATACGCAAGCTCCCCCGCATCATCGGGACCTCAACTCGTGAGCCGTCGAGGAGGGTGAAGGGCCCGTCGCTGGTCCTCTCCGGGTCGAACGGTTCGGCCCAGTTGGCCTTGAACCAGATGGCGTTGACCAGGACCAGTCGGGTCAGGTCGTCGATGACGCCTTCAGGGATGAGGTCGACGATCCTCCCCTCGGTCTCCTCCTCGACCCAGGTGTTGATCTGTAGCCGGGCCTCCTCGAAAGCGGTGGCGAAGTCGACCAGGTTCATCCCGGCGTCGTAGTTGGCGGCGAGCAGCTCGAGGAACTCGTCGAGGAAGGGGTAGCCAGCCTGTCCCCACAGCGAGTTGGCCACCCTGATGGTGAACGGCTCCCTTTCGTCTCCCTCGAACGGTTGCGGCTCCTCGGTGATCCTCAGGTCGAGCTGGTTGCGGGCAGCGTGGAGCCGGTCGTCGGCCAAGGCGAGGGAGATTGCCTCCCGGATCTCGGTTGCGGTGTCCCCCCTGGCCCCGGCGTAGGTCATGGTCAGAGCTGACGCGATGCTGTACGGGGAGAAGATCAGGTTGTCCCCGTCGGGGCGGATCACCTTGAAGATGCCGAAGGCGAAGTCGGTGTTCCCCGCGACAAGACGGCCCAGCTCGTCGTCGGTCACGTCGGTGTCGGTGACACGGGGGAGATTGGCCCTGAGGAGCGTCACCTCAGGTCCCGGGATGGTCGGCGAGGGTGTGGGTTGAGTAGTTCCCGGACCGGCCCCGGAGGCACAGGCGGCGGTGGCCACGGCAATCACGGCCAAGGCCGCCAGGTTTCGTCTCCACGAGGTTCGGTTCATCGACGGTTGGACGTTGTCGAGTCCCCGGTGGTTCCCTGAGCAGTCACCACTCGCCTCCACACGTCGAAGCACCGCGCCCCGACGCGTTCCGAGCGGAAGCGACCCCCCCGACTATGTGCTCTCCGGCGTAGCTAGTGGCGCCCCTATTTCACAGACACACCACTAGGTGCACCCACTTACTGGCGCCGGAGAGCACTAAGGGACTATGGCGTCACCGGTGGTGGTGTGAGCCACGTTGTAGAGCGCCGCGGTGTTCGAGTTGAACTTCGGCCCGTACATATCGGAGCCACCGAGGTAGCGGTAGGAGTTCACCGAGACCGCCGTCCCCACGCCGTTCGAACCGTTGAACTGTTGGTACCAGGGACCACCTGATGATCCTCCGGTCATGTTGCACCGCAACTTGTAGGTCAAGTTGGCGAGGCGGTTGTCGAAACCGGCTTCGCCGGCGCAGTAGACCAGATCGGTTCCGTCGTAGGGCGCGGCATGTGGGTAGCCAAATGAATGGACATGTGTCCGCCGGGCCACGTCGGTGAAGACGATGTTCTGCGTCCCCAGACTCTCGACGAGAGTGTCGCTCTTCCCCCCAGGGCCGAGGACCGCGAATGCGAAGTCGTGAACAATGGCAGTTGCGTTGAAGCCACCCGCCGAGGCGAATCCGTTGTGCACCACCAGCGCGCTGGCAGTCCAGCATCCGTGGAGGGTCTGTGCGCAGAAAGACCCTGATGTCGTCAGAGGCGCCGGTTGGGCGTCATAATTGGGGACGAACATCCAGTTCTCGGCGAACTCTCCTGAGCCTTCGTTGTCGTAGACGCAATGAGCTGCCGTGAGCACGATGGAACGTCCCGATGCCGAGTCGTCGACCACACTGGCCGAGCACACGTAGAAGACACCGCCGAGTGAGAAGAGGACCTTCCCTGTCGTGTTGGCGACGACGCCCCCGGCTTCCCAGGAGGCCCCGGTGACGGTGCTGGAGTCGTCTCCGCCGTCTCCGCCGCCCCCGGGGCCACCGGCGTGGCCCGGCCGGTGATGGGCTGGGTGAAAGCGCCTGGTGGCGGGGTCGAAGACGAATTCGCGGGGGATCGCTTGGGCGACACGCTCTCCCGTCCAGAATTCGACGATGCGCTGGTGTTCTACTCTGGCCGCCTCGGCCTGAGAGACCGGGCGACTATTCGCCCCGGCGAGCAGTGGGAACGAACTGAGCAGGAGGCCGATGGCCACCATGAGCCGGATAACCCGTGACATTTCTCCCCTCCGTGGTATGCCGACAGGTCCGCTTCTGCGGATATGCCGAGCATATGGCAACCGACCAGACCCGTCAACCACTTGTTGTGGCCGGCGACCACTCGCCTTGACCCAATCGGGTCTTTCGCCGGTGTCACCCGCAGGTGCCTTCAGATACGTCAAACCGGTATGAGAAGAACTTCTTGGCTGGTGGTGATCACCCTGGTGGTGGTCGCCTGCGGTAGCGACGCCGGCACATCGACCACCACGATCCTGGACACCACCACCACCCAGCTTCCATCACCGACCATCTCTCTGCAGTCGACGACCACGACCTCTCCGGCGTCGACCACCACCGTCCCGGGGCCGACCACGACAACCCTTCCCGGGGAAGCGGTCGACTTCGGTCCCGGGGCCGGAGACGCTCTGATGGTGATCGGGGTCCGGTACGACGACGTCCTCAACCTTCGCGCCGCCCCCGGGGCCACACAGCAGATACTGGGAACTATCTCCCCTCTCGAGATGGGGTTGGAGGCCATCGGCGAGACCCGCACTCTCTCCGGCGCCTTCTGGACCAAAGTCCAACACCAGGGCAAGACGGGTTGGGTCCATATGGGCTTCGTCGGGTACGCCGGAGACGTCGAGGACCAGACCGCGGCGGTCGTCGCCGAGTTGGGCGGTTACCCGACCGCCACCACCATGACCGAACTGGGCCTGCTCATCGCCGCGGTTTACGAGTCCGATGAGGTCCAATCGAAGGTGGTCCAGGTGACGCCGGTCACATCCGGCGATCTTGTCGAGGTGAGCTTCGACGTGATCGGATTCGCCGACGACGCAGTCGGCGGCGCCCGTCTCCACATCTTCGCCGAGAAGGTCTCCGACGGGTTCGCCCTCAAGACCGTCGAGGTGAGGGCGATCTGCATTCGCGGCGTGGACGACGACGGACTCTGCATCTGATCACCGGCTCCACCTAGCCTCCAGTCGATGGAGCCGGGAATGACAGCCGCCATCGAAGAGGCGCGAGTCGGGCTCGGCGAAGGGGGCATCCCCATCGGATCGGCTTTGGTTATCGGCGGGGTGGTGGTGGGCCGTGGCCACAACCGCAGGGTCCAGCAGGGCTCGGCGATCCTTCACGGCGAGATGGACGCCCTGGAGCGAGCCGGCCGTCTCGCAGCATCGGCGTACCGGCAGGCCACCATCTACACCACGCTCTCACCGTGCGACATGTGCTCCGGGGCGATCCTGCTCTACGGGATTCCTCGAGTGGTGATTGGGGAGAACCGGACCTTCCTCGGGGGCGAAGACCTGCTGCGCTCCCGAGGAGTGACCGTCGAAGTCCTCGACGATCCTCAGTGTGTCGGGATGATGGGCGAGTTCATCGCCGCCAACCCCGATCTGTGGAACGAGGACATCGGCGAGGAGTAGGCCTGGCAAATTCCCGCTGACCGTCGTTGTGGGGGCTCTACCGTGCGCCGGTGTGGTCGAGCCCTCATGTCCGTAGAGTCGTATCGGCTCGGTTCATATCCCGGATTGGGGGCGAGGCCGCTTTCTTCGTCGGGATCTGGGGCAAGGCCGCCTTCGACCTGAGGGCCACCCCGGGTCAGCTGGCGGTGGTGATGGGGGCGCTTGGAGTGGCCTCCTTGATCGGGGCTTCGGTGGCCGGTGTCCTGGTCGACCGGTTCAACCCGCGTCGAGTGGTGATGTGGGGGGAGATCGTCTTCATTCCGGTGGCCATATCCATGGTCTTCGCCGACAATCTCATCGCCCTGGCGGTGACCACCTTCGCCTTCGGGCTGGTCGGAGCGCCAATCCACACCGCGATCGCCTCGTTTGCCCCGTTCCTCACCGACAACGAGAACGACCTGGCCCGGATGAACGGTCTCA
>CAYZKF010000104.1:0-6425 GCA_964479135.1 uncultured Acidimicrobiaceae bacterium | reverse complement strand
CGGAACCCGGACATCGCCGAGTTGATCCGGGGCCGGGCCGCGGTGGTCTCCGGCGACGTCACCGCCATCCTCGGGCTGCAGAAGGGCCTCCCTCTCACCTACAACCGGGATCTCCAAGAGGACAAGCGGATCGTGTTCCACGCCGACGACACCGTTGCCGGGTCGGTTTCGGCCATGGCCGGACTTCTCCAGGGGATCGAGTTCGCCCCACCAGCGCCCTCGGCGGACACCGCCAGCATCGATCTGGCCGAGACCCTGGTCGCCAGGGGAGTGCCCTTCAGGGAGGCCCACCACCTCGTGGGTCGGGTGGTGAAGGCCCTCGAGGACGACGGCCGCTCACTGGAACAGCTCACCGACGATGACCTGGCCGGGGTCGACGAGCGGTTCCAGCCCGGCGACCGGGCCATTGTCGATGCTGTGGATCTTCCGGCGACGATGGGGGGAGTAAAAGCCCAGGTCGCCGAGCTGCGCAAGCTCATCTAACCGGCGAGATCCGCGGGGCGCGCGGTCAGGTGACCAGTCCGCGTGCTCGGATCCGAGCACCTCTCCGAGTCGATTGTACGAGGCCAGCCGGGCCGGATCGGAGGTCATGGGGTGAGCAATACCCGAGTTGTGTTGAGCAGTCAACCGCCTCGCGGCGATGCGCAAGTCCTCCCACACCGGTGTGCCAGACTCGTCTTGGTGAATGACAAGCCCGGTGACAAACCGCTGAGCGAGGGGTAATGGGCGAGAGCGGTCTACATGTGGTCACCGGCGCGTTTGGCTACACCGGCCGGTACATCGCCGCCGAGTTGTTCCGTCGAGACATCCGGGTCCGAACGTTGACCAATTCGGAGGATCGAGGCAATCCCTTCGGTGATCTCATCGAGGTGCACCCGATCGACTTCGGCGACCCCGACCGCTTGATCGAGTCACTGCGGGGAGCAGCCGTTCTCTACAACACCTATTGGGTGCGATACGACTACCGGCGGAGAAGGCGGGACTTCGGTTACGAACTGGCGGTCGACAACACGCGGACTCTGTTCGAGTGTGCTCGACGGGCGGAGGTGCAGCGGATCGTTCATGTCAGCGTGGCCAATGCGAGTGCCCACTCCGACTGGGGCTACTTCCGAGGCAAGGCGCTCTTGGAGGAAGACCTCCAGGAATCAGGGCTCTCACATGCCATCGTCCGTCCCACCGTGATCTTTGGTGGTCCTGAGAACGTGCTGGTCAACAACATCGCCTGGCTGCTTCGTCACCTACCGGTTTTCGGGCTCTTCGGTCGTGGCGAATATCGACTGTCGCCGGTACATGTCGAGGATGTGGCCCGCATCTGCGTCGACGCCGCCTTGGAACGGGAAAACGCCGTCCTCGACGCAGTCGGCCCCGTGACGTTCACCTACCGGGAGATGATCCGCTTGATGGCCGACGAAATGGGCCTGCGACGTTTGATCTTGCCCCTCCCCGACTCCGTGGCCCTGGTGGCCGGACGGACCCTCGGAGTGGTCCTTCGAGACATCGTGATCACCGGTCACGAGATCGCCGGTATCCGCGGAGAGCTGATGTACACCGGCACCGAACCATTGGGCACCATCGCCTTCACCGATTGGCTCGGAGCGGAGGCGGAATCCCTCGGCCGCAAGTACACCAACGACCTGGAACGAAGACGCTGAATCACCGTCGGTAAGCCAAGTCCTTCTATAAGAGTCTGAGCAGCTCGAGCACCAGCCGGGCGGAATTGGCAGCCACCTGGGGCACGAACCGGTCGAAGTGCTCCACCGACTCGCCAGAAGCCAGGTCGGAGAGAGATCGGATCACCAAGTGGTCGATCCCGAGTCGGGCCGCCGTCTGGCCAAGTGCGGCCCCTTCCATCTCTATCGCCTGGGCACCCAGTTCCACGAAGAGCTGGTCTCGGAGATGCTCGTCCTGGAGAAACTGGTCTCCGGTGAGAATGGTCCCGAATGTGATCTTGGGGTCGCGATCGAGGACCGGGGTCAGGTCAACGGTGTCGGCGGCAGCTTCCGTCGCTGCGATGAGTTGATTCGAAGGTGTGAACCCGAATTCCTCAGTCGGATTGTAGAAGGGAAAGTGGCCCGCCTGGTAACGCTTGAGCCCACTGGGGGCAAGGACCCCCAGTCGTGTTGGATCGTTCGCTCGCCGATGACGATGTCGCCGATGTCGAGACTCGGGTCGAGCCCGCCGGCGACGCCGGTGAATAGGATCGTTTCTGGCCGGTGACGCTCCCAGATTATGCCGGCGAGAGCCGCGGTGTTCACCTTCCCCAGCCCGGCCCTGGCCAGGATCACCTCTCGGTCTTCAATCGACCCGGACCACAGAGTCCAGGATCCGATGTCGGTGTGCTCCACATCGGCAGCGGTCGCCAGAAGCGTCTCAAGCTCGGCGTTGAGAGCGGAGAGGATGGCGACCCGCATACCACGACGTTACCGGGCATGGGCTGACGGACTGTTACAGACGTACTGGAGGTGTCTCTCCCCTCATTTCAACGACAGATCTTTGGTTGTCCGGGGCTCCAATGCTGATTGCCGGTGATCAGTCCCATGTCGCCGCACCCGTGCAGTTGCGGGTGTAGAGATTGTCCCTGACACCTTGTGCGTCGCCAGCCGCGGCAAGTTGTGCGTTTCGGATCATTGCATCGATCACTCCGCCTCCATCGCTGGCGTTGAGGGCAGGCCAGCTCGGGATCTCCTCCAGCACGGCAAGGGCTGCGGTCCGGGCATCAGTGTCACCCGAGGCCAAGGCGTCGAGCCAGTATCCGGTCCAAGAGCACACTGCGTTGAACTCGAGGGTCAAAAGGATCGCGTCGGTCGTCATCACGGTTGGTTCGCTTGGCAGGTTGTCGAGGAACAGATCGAACCCGCCGCCACTGGGGAGTTGGATACCCTCGGCCATCTCCAGGATCACCGATGCCGCCTCGGGAGCGTCCACCCGGATCAACTCGCCGTAGCCCTCTTCGCCGCCCACGCCGAACATCCCGGTGTGGGCACGGAGCTCCCTGGCGTCGAACGGCGTGATCGACGCCACCCAAACACCAGCATCGATGGGTCTGAGGCTGGCCCCCACATGACGGGCTTCGGCGTGGCTCATATGGGCGAAGTTCACAACCACGCGCAGGCCTTCGTTGGTAAGCCACGTGTAGTGGATCCCGCCCGGTGATCTGTACTCGATCACCTCGGTCTCCCCGATGAGGAAGGAGTCGGTGCGAGGGTCGCCTCGGGTCATCGCGGTGTCGGCCATCGACCCCGTCAGGATCGAAACGTGCTGATCTCCCCGGTCATAAAGCGAGAAGGTGGAATCAAGGTCATCCGCCTCTGCCCACGCCTCGCTCAACGTCCACGACATGTCATCCAGACTGAAGTGGGTGCCATCGATTCCCAGCCCTGAGGGACCTGACCCGGAGACCGGACCCATGGTGGACCGACTGTCCACGAACAAAAGGGGGATCGCCATGACGAGGACCACCAGGAGACCGGCGGCGGATGCCACCAGGGGCCCTCGCCTGCGTCTGGGCACCGAGGCGACCGAGGACGGGGTCACCTCGTATCTCGTGGCGGTCCACGGATCGGCTCCCTGCCTTATGTCGGCTTCATCGATCACCGGCAGAGAGTCGGCAAGGGCGGTGGAGAATTCCTTGATTTGGGCTTGCGTGTCGACTCTCAACTTGTTGCTCCTAGCTTTCGTCGAAGGCGAGCCAGAGCTCGCTCGGTGTGTCTCTGCACTGTCGGCACCGATATGCCGAGAAGGTCGGCCACTTCGGCATAGGTCCAGTCCACTCCGTGCACCAAGATCACTGCCACTCGCTGGCGTTCAGACAGCCGGGCAAGAGCGGAAGGCAGGCCTGGCTCTACCCATGGGATGTCCTCGATGGGCACCGACGCGAATAAGAGGCGTTGTCGTCCCCTGATCCGCCGGGCTCGGTTCCGGCCGACCCCCCAAAGGTATCCGGCCGGATTGGGGAGCCCGCCGACTCGTTCCCAGTGCTCCCACCCGTAGGCAAGGGCATGGGCCGCCGCCTCGACCCCGACTTCCCGTCCAAACGCCGCACAAAGGGCGAACTTGAGTCCCGGCTCTGTCTCCCGGAAAAACTCCGTGAAGGAGTCCACGGCGATTCGCTCAACCACGATCGAACTCGAGACCGTACACAACCATTAAGGACGCTATCCCCTGGCGGTTTATGACAGCCATTTTGGGAGGACCTCATCCAGCTTCGAGGCGTGGTCAGACCGGTTTGGTTGATCGGACCTCAGGCCTGGGTGCGTCGAAGTGCTCGTCACGCCCCCTGGTCGAGGTTCGTATGCTCCGGTCTTCTGCTCGGTGACGCCAATCGTCATCCGAACGGACACTCGTCAGCAAGGAGGGCAGACAACGATGGTGGTCACAATGCTCGAAGCCCAAGTGGCGGAGGATCAGGTTGCGGTGCTCCGGGAGGAATACGGCGGTGCGGGATCAGACGCCCTCCCCCCCTTCATTCTCGAGTCGTTCCTACTCCACGAATCCGAGAGCGACATTTGGAGGATCGTGACGGTTTGGACCAGCGGCGACGCTCTGACCGAATACCGCGCCTCGGTGGAGACACCCGAAGGTGTCAGGGTGTTCCGCGCAGCGGGTGCGGAACCAACCCTGAAGATCTTCGAAGTCGTCGCTCACGCGGGCCGCTAGACGCGTCCGCGGACGATTGCGTCAGCCAGCCTCGAGGCGATCGAGGTGGGAGCAACCGCGTGGACTCGGAGGATGTCGGCACCACCGGCCACTGCCAGGGCACCCACCACCGCAGAGGCTTGGTCACGACCTGCCGGGTCGTCGATTCCGCTGAGAGTGCCGATAAAACGCTTGCGGGAGTGCCCGATCAGCACCGGGCGCCCGCGACCCACGTCGGGGATAGATCGGAGCAGGGCGAGATTGTGGCCGATGTCTTTGCCGAATCCCAGACCGGGGTCGACCACGATGCGCTCGGGAGCGACTCCCTCCGCCTCGGCTCTGCTCGCCGCGGCTGCCAGCTCGTCGCCGACCTCGCGTACCACGTCGTGGTAATGGGGATTGTGATGCATGGTTCGAGGCTGGCCCCTCATATGCATGAGCACCACCCCCACTCCGGTTTCGGCGCATACTCGTCTCATTGCCGGTTCGACGAGGCCGGTGACGTCGTTCACCACCTCGGCTCCGGCTTCGATGGCCGCGGCGGAGACCCCGGCCTTGCTGGTGTCCACCGAGACGACGATGCCCTCGTCGGCGAGGGCGGCGACGACCGGGATCACCCTGCGGAGCTCCTCCAACTCTTCGACCGGTTGGGCACCGGGTCGGGTCGACTCCCCACCGACGTCGATGAGATCGGCTCCGGCGGACACCATCGCTCGAGCCGCTGCCACCGCCTCACCGGCCGAGGCGAACCGTCCACCGTCGGAGAACGAGTCGGGCGTGACATTGAGGATGCCCATGATCAGCGTCCGATCACCCAGTGGCAGTTCGGTGGTGCGAAGACGCCAGACCCTTCCGACGGACAAGGGTTTCAGCCCTCCTCGGTGGCCCCGCTCTCGCTCACCGTCCAGGTGCCGGAGGACCGGATCAGGGCGTGGAGGTCGCCGGGGCCCTTCTTCTCGGTGGCCTCCTCGACCTGGCGAATCATCTCGGAGTCGTAGGTCGGCCTGACCACATTGCGGAAGACCCCGAGCGGTGTCGGCCCGTATGGCCCATGGGAGAGACGGGACAGGGCGAAGGCCACAGTCGGCTCGGGCCGCGTCTCGTCATGGACCAGGATCGCCTTGGGGTCGACCGAGGTGGCGTCGACGATGGTGGCCTCTCCGTTCCGCATCACCACCGCCTTGCCGCCCTCGTCGAAGACCACTGGTTTGCCGTGCTCCAGATCGATGCGGTTGTGGACCCGCTCCTCCTTGCCGGCGAGTTGGATGAACGCCTTGTCGTTGAACACGTTGCAGTTCTGGTAGATCTCGACGAAGGCTGCTCCCTCGTGGGCATAAGCCTTCTCCAAGATGGCCTGGGTGTGAGCCCGATCCATGTCGAGGGTGCGGGCGACGAAGGTGGCCTCGGCCCCGAGAGCCAACGACACCGGGTTGAACGGGTAGTCGATCGAGCCGAACGGCGACGACTTGGTGGTCTTCCCCACTTCGGAGGTCGGGGAGTACTGGCCTTTGGTCAGACCGTAGATCTGATTGTTGAACAGGAGGATCTTGAGGTTGACGTTCCTTCTCAAGGCATGGATCAGGTGGTTGCCCCCGATGGAGAGGCCATCGCCGTCACCGGTGATCACCCACACCGAGAGGTCGGGGCGGGTAGCGGCGATCCCGGTGGCGATCGCCGGGGCGCGACCATGGATCGAGTGCATCCCGTAGGTGTTGACGTAATAGGGGAAGCGGGCGGCGCACCCGATCCCGGATACGAAGACGAACTCCGCGCGGGGCCGGCCGAGAGCG
>CAYZKF010000103.1:0-6494 GCA_964479135.1 uncultured Acidimicrobiaceae bacterium | reverse complement strand
CCGCTCCTCACCCGTGGGTCGGGAAGCCGAGGTCCACCCCGCGATGGATCGGATCGGGCCACCGGGAGATCACTACCTTCTGACGGGTGTAGAAGTGGACCCCCTCGGGCCCGTAGATGGCATGTGAGCCGAAGATCGAATCTTTCCATCCCCCGAACGAGTAGTAGGAGAGCGGAACCGGGATAGGGACATTGATCCCCACCATCCCCACCTGGATCTCGCGCTGGAACTTGCGAGCGGCCCCACCGTCGTTGGTGAACACCGCGGTCCCGTTGCCGTACCGGTTGGAGTTGATCAGGGCGATGGCCTCCTCGAAGCGGTCCATCCGAACGGTGGAGAGAACCGGTCCGAAGATCTCGTCGGTGTAGATGCTCATCTCCGGAGTCACCCGATCGAAAAGGGTTGGACCGAGGAAGAAACCGTTCTCATGACCGTCGACCACCAGGTCCCGTCCGTCGGCTAGCAGGTCAGCCCCCTGATCGACACCGGCGTCGATATAGCCACGGACCCGATCGAGGTGCTCTTTGGTGACCAGGGGCCCCATCTCGACACCCGGTTGGTCGCCGGGCCCCACAGTCAGCTTCTCGATCCGGGCCTGTGCCGCCTCCATCAAGTGGTCGCCGGCCTCGCCCACCGCCACCACCGCTGAGATCGCCATGCACCGCTCCCCCGCCGACCCGTATCCGGCCGAGACCGCGGCGTCAGCTGCCAGGTCGATATCGGCATCGGGGAGGACGATCATGTGGTTCTTTGCCCCGCCAAGTGCCTGCACCCTCTTGCCGTGGCTGGTCCCGGTCTCGTAGATGTAGCGGGCGATCGGGGTAGAGCCGACGAAAGAGATCGCCGACACCCCGGGATGGGTGATCAAGGCGTCGACCGCCTCTTTGTCCCCGTGGACCACGTTGAACACGCCGTCGGGGAGCCCGGCCTCCGCGAGCATCCCTGCCACGAGCAGGGACACCGAAGGATCTTTCTCCGAGGGCTTGAGGATGAAGGTGTTGCCGCAGGCGATGGCGATGGGGTACATCCACATCGGAACCATCGCCGGGAAGTTGAATGGGGTTATCCCGGCGACCACCCCGAGTGGCTGACGGATGGTGAAAGTGTCCACTCCCGACGACACCTGCTCGGAAAACTCGCCCTTGACCAGGTGGCCGATGTTGCAGGCGAACTCGACCACCTCGATGCCCCGCTGCACCTCCCCGGTGGCATCCTCGAGGGTCTTGCCATGTTCGGCGGTGAGTGCCTCGGCGATATCCCCACGCCGGGCGGCGATGATCTCCCGGAAGGCGAACATGATGTTCTGACGTTGGGCCAGCGAGGTATCACGCCAGGTCTCGAAGGCCTTGACCGCCGATGTGACGGCAGTGTCGACGTCACCCTTGGTGGCGAAGACCACCTCCCCGGTCTGCGAACCGGTAGCCGGGTTGAAGACCGGGCCGACCCGTCCTGAGGCGCCGGCGGTCAGCGCCCCGTCGATCCAATGCTGAATCTGTCTCATCGCCTTTCAACGGTAGCGATGTGGGTCAGGGTTGTCTGTCGCCCCTATCGGACTCGGGGAACGTGGTGGTGGTCGGCCTGATCTCGAGGTCCGAGCCCTCTTCATCGGGATCTCCGGAGTCGGGCCGGGTGATCGGCTCTCTGGTGGTCTCGGCCTCTTGGTCTGGCCGGTCGCCACCACCGATCTCCTCCTCCGCGACCGGCTGGTCCTCAGCCGGGTGTTCCCTCGTTTGGGTCAAGGGTGCCCGATCCTGCACTGGTCTCGAAGGGCCCTCCCCTCCCGCTTCTCCGAGGGCGCTCTCCTCGACCGTCGGCTCGGCCGGTGGCTGGGAACGATCCAACGTCTGGTGGATGAGTTGTCGAACCGGGTAGAGGAAGTCGCCCGGTTCCGACCTCTCGGCGGCGAGAGCGACCACCGGGACCAGAAGGACCGCCGCCAATGCAACGGCCAGGGCCCGTCCGTGACGTCTCGGTTGGCGAGTCGACTCGACGATGGCGTCATCGATCGCAGCGAGATGCGCTCGACGGGTGTCGTCGTCGATCACGATCCGGGCCTGACGCAATCGGGAGGAGAGACTCATCGCTCGACCTCCAGGATCATCCGCAACTTGGCTTCGCCTCGTTCCAAGAGACCGTAAACCGCACGGCGGGTGGTCCCCAACACCCGGGCGATCTCATCTCCTGACAAATCGGCGAGATGGAAGAGCAGGACCGCAGTACGTTGCCTCT
Organism: uncultured Acidimicrobiaceae bacterium; assembly: GCA_964479135.1. Classification (GTDB taxonomy): domain Bacteria; phylum Actinomycetota; class Acidimicrobiia; order Spongiisociales; family ZC4RG35; genus ZC4RG35. Next base: position 4,265 of record CAYZKF010000103.1, on the reverse strand, counting down.
TGCTCAGGCCGGCCAGCGCAGCTTCCAGCTCGGGGTCGAGATGGCTCTCGAGATATTCGTGGTCGAACCCGGTCTCCGGAACATCGCGGTGGGGAAGCTCGGGACGCCGCGAACGTCTCCGGTACTCATCGAGACACCCATACCTGACCGCCCGAAACAGCCACGCCCGCAAGGCCCTGCCGTCGCCCCTCAACCCGGCACCTGCCTTGACCAGTTCGACAAAAGCCTGCTGAACGACGTCCTCGGCGGTGCGACGATCACCAACCATCCCGAAGGCGAACGAGGCCAGGTCGTCGGCCGTGGCTTGGTAGACGGCTCGGAACGCCTCGTTGGAACGCGCCCGAATCCCCGCGACATGGGGGTCGAGGGGATGGGGCTGGGGTTGGGTTCCGGTCACCCTGGTGATCGCCAACCCCCCGATCGGGCCGACCACAACACAGGTCTGCACCTCATGCCACCCGTCAAACCAGACCAAAGGCGTGGAGCAGCCGGATCAGCAGCTTCCACTCCTGGGCGTGGATCAGACGCCAGAAGAGCTGTCTGAAGTGGTGTGAGGGCGGCTCGACACATCTCCGGGGATTATCGGCCAGGTCGGCACACCTCTCCACCCGCTCTTCGCCCTGAATACATCTCCGAGGGTGCTCGGCCAACTCCACACACCGATCCCGGTTCGGCTCCGCCTCGATGCACCGCCGTGGGTTCTCGGCCAGATGCAGACAACGGTCGGTGGGCAGGTTGGGCCGGTCGACCTCCCTGCTCGGCTCGACCGGGGAGGTGCCGGTCCGGTCGGTGACAGGTTCCGGCTCGGCATCGCCTGCTGGCTCCACCGTTCGGACCGGCACCGGATCGGCGCCCCCGGTCCGGACCTCCCCCTCACCGGCGAGGACAGTCAGGGGCAGAGAAAGGGACAACGCGACGACGGTTACCACCGCACCGATGGTCCGTGTTCTCAATTGCATAAGGCTCTCCTGTTTGCTCAGGAGTAGAGACGCCGCCACCACGTCGGATTCCCCGCGCCGCGCCCCGCGCTCCGGGGAGACTGCCACCTGGCAACGTCCTCGTCGCCTGATCGGTGAAGGTTGTTCGATGGCGGCAAGAGACAGCCGAGCCAGTGCCCTGTCGAGCCTGCCGATCCGGTGGGCAGAACTGAACAGGCCGAAGTGAGGGGCCTCCCGGGGCCGAACCGGGTCGTTCGGCGGGGGTTACCGCTCAGCCGCGATCACGTGCTCGACGCCCCACACCCGGACTCTGGTCACCCGGATCCGGATGCCCACCGAGTACATCGAGGCGAACTTCTCGTTGGTCCAGCCGAGTCGCTCGATCTCGGAGGCATATTTGGCGATGTAGGCGTCGACCCGGTCCGCAGGCTCCAACGCGGGGTCGACCACTGCGGTCCCCTCGATGGTGAGCAGCCCGATGGCCTGGCGGTCGGCCCGCAAAGCGAACGACACCCGGTCATTTTGTGCGATCGAGGTGAGCCGGGGCGAACTGGGACGGTTGTAGACGATCAACTCCTCTCCGTCCCGGAGAAACCAAACCGGAGAGGTCTGCGGCTGGCCGGCGTGGTTCACCGCGGTGAGGAAACCGACCTGGGCGAGGTCGAGGGCTTCGGGGACATCTTTCTTCAAGGTCAGCATCAGCCGACGGTAGCGGAGCTGTTGGCCCCGGCCGGCAATGGCTCGAATCCAGGTAGAGACGGAACGCCTGGTAGCCTGGTTCTCAGCCGCATCAGGTGGAGGTCAGCGACACTTCGCTTACCTGGTGACGACACGGCTCGACTTCTCACCCGGCAGGATCGCCTTCTTCAGCCGCCCCTCGACCGACTCGCGCAACCGACGCGGGTCAACGAGCGAGACGACGGCGAATCACATCCAACGGGTCCCACGCGGGCCAGGAGACCAATATGACCACTACTTTCAACCAACTCGGGCTTCCCCGACCGATGGTCGACGCCTTGGCCGAGGCCGGCGTTACCAGCCCTTTTCCCGTCCAGACCGTCACCATCCCCGACGTCCTGGCAGGGAGAGACGTATCGGGCAAGGCCCCTACCGGATCGGGCAAGACCCTGGCCTTTGGCTTGCCCTTGCTCGCCCGGGTGGGCAAAGGCAGCAGGAACCGACCCCGCGGTCTGGTGCTGGCCCCAACCCGTGAGCTCGCCGACCAGATCAAGGAGGAACTGGCGCCGCTGGCGCGTACCGTTGGGCGTCACGTTCTCGCCGTCTATGGCGGAATGGCATATGGCCCACAGAAGAGCGGGCTCCGTCGTGGAGTCGACGTCCTGGTGGCGACGCCGGGCCGTCTCGAGGACCTGATCGCTCAGGGGGCCGTCGATCTCGATCAGGTCGACATCGTGGTCATCGACGAGGCAGACCGGATGGCCGACATGGGCTTCCTCCCCGCTGTCCGACGGATCCTCGACGGCACCAACCCGGACCGACAGACCCTTCTCTTTTCCGCCACTCTCGATGGCGACGTGGCCAAGCTGGCCCGGAGCTACCAGAAGGACCCCGTGGTCCACGAGGCCCTGGCCACCAGACAGACCAACGGCGAGGCCCGCCACCACTTCTGGCTCGTCGAAAACGCCGATCGAGTCGAGCACACCGCCCGACTGGTGGAACAGGCACGTCGCTCCATCGTGTTCACCAGAACCCGTCATCGCGCCGATCGACTGGCCAAGCAGATGGACCGGATGGGAATCCCGGCGGTTGCCATCCACGGCGGGCGGTCGCAGAGTCAGAGGACCAGAGCCCTCAAGGCGTTTGCCAATGGACAGGTTCTCGCCTTGATCGCCACTGACGTTGCCGCCCGTGGGATCCACATCGACGATGTCGCCTCGGTGATCCACTACGACCTCCCGGCCGACTCCACGGACTACCTGCACAGGTCGGGCCGCACCGCCCGGGCCGGAGCCGATGGAACCGTGGTCACCCTGATCACCGGCGACCAGAAGCGGTCCCTGATCCGGATCCAAAGAGAGCTCAATCTCACCTCCCCGATCGGGCCCCCCGGGTCACTCACCGGCCACCCGCGGCGACCCGGGCAGTCGTCGGTGAACAAGCCTTCGGCGGAGCCCAACAGTGTCTTCGTCAAGAACCTGCCGTGGAAAGCCACCGCCCAGGACCTGGAGAGGCTTTTTGCCCAGTACGGGGAGGTCATCCAGACCAAGGTGGTCACCGACAACCAAGGACGCTCCAAAGGTTTCGGATTCGTCGAGATGAAAGGGGCCGCGGCGCAGAAGGCGATCGACGGCCTTCATGGAACCAGTCTCGGCGGACGCCCGATGACCGTTCTCGCCGCCCGGCCCAGACCCGCCTCCTGAGGCTCACCACCCAGACGAACCCCCCGGCTCCGACATCGAACTGGCCTGGACCGAAGGAATGGAGCCGGAGCCCTCGGCTGGCGGCGGGTCGACGCAGGGAATCTGTCCACGGCTTGACCTGACCGGGCCGCCCCAACCTCGGCGTTAGCCTCCCTACTGAGTCCGGGAAGGAGCTGCTTGCCCTCTTCAGTCATCTTGGTGCTGGCGATAGTGGGCGCCGCGTTGCTTCTGTTCGTCAGCGGCCGACTGCGCGTCGACCTGGTCGGACTCCTGGTGCTGGCCACACTGGCCTTGACCGGTCTGGTCACCACCCAGGAAGCGCTCGCCGGCTTCAGCAGCCCGGCGGTGGTCACCGTCTGGGCGATGTTCATCCTCTCTGCCGGCCTCACCCGGACCGGGTTGGCCCACCGGATCGGCCAACCCCTACAACGCTTCGCCGGCGGCTCAGAGGTTGGCCTCATGGTGGCGATCATGGTCACGTCGAGCCTGCTCTCGGCACTGATCAACACGGTGACGGTGGCCGCCATCCTCCTCCCTGCAGTCATGGAAGTGGCGCGGCGGAGTGGTCGGTCGCCGTCGCGCCTTCTCATGCCCCTCGCTCTGGGATGTCTGCTCGGGGGCCCGTTCACCGGGATATCGACGCCGCCCAACATCCTGGTGACCGATGCACTTCGTGCTGCCGGACATGAGCCGTTCGGGCTCTTCGACTTCACACCGATAACCGCTGCCATCGTGGTGGCCGGAATCGTCGTGGTGGTCGTGATCGGAAGACGATTCCTCCCGAAGAGTGTCAGAGGGACCTCCCCCGATTCCGAGGGCGGTCTGGGAAGGTCGTATTCGCTGGAGGAGCATCTATTCATGGTGCAGATTCCCCCGGGATCCCCTTTGGCCGGCCGGACCCTCGCCGAGAGCCGGCTCGGGTCGGCCCTCTATCTCACGGTGGTCG
>CAYZKF010000102.1:0-6530 GCA_964479135.1 uncultured Acidimicrobiaceae bacterium | reverse complement strand
TACGAGGTACGGGCATCGGGACGTACGCTACGAGATCAGGTCATCGCCCCCGGAATGACAGCAGGACCCGGTCGCGGTACGAGGTACAACGAGGGAGCGCAGCGACCGAGATTCGAGGTACGAGGTACAGGCATCGGGACGCCTGCCCCGGGATCAGGTCATCGCCCCCGGAATGACAGCAGCATCCGGTCGCGGTACGAGGTACGGGCAACGGGCCGCCCGCCACGAGCTCAGGTGATCGCCCCCGGACCGTCAGAAGGACCCGGTCGCGCTAGATGGTCTTGGTACCGGCGGCCCAGTCGGCGTAGAGGGCGGTGTACACGCCTCCCTGGGCCAGCAATTGCTGGTGGGGGCCCCGCTCCACCAGCCTTCCCCGGTCGAATACCAGAACCTCGTCGGCGGTCTCCGCCGTGGAGAGCCGGTGGGCGATGGTGACCGCGGTCCGGTGTTCTGTGAGCAGACCTATGGCGTGTCGAAGCGCAACGTCGAGTGCAGGATCCACCGCCGAGGTTGCCTCGTCGAGGACGAGGAGGTCGGGTGATGCGATCCACGCCCTTACCAGGGCGACCAGCTGACGCTCGCCGGCGGACAGGTTGCTCCCCCGCTCACCGGTCATGGTGTCGAGACCGTCGGGCAGTCCCTCAACCCACTTCCCAAGCCCCAGTTCGTGAAATGCGGTGAAGACCTCGACGTCGTCCGCATCGGGACGACCGTACCGAACGTTGTTGGCCACGGTGTCGTCGAAGAGGAATCCCTCCTGGGGGACGAACCCGACCCGGCTCCGCAACTCGGCGAGTCGAATGTTCGGAGCCGGAACCCCGCCGATGTAAACCGATCCCGAACCGGGGTCGATCAGTCTCACCAGCAGCTTGGCGAACGTGGTTTTCCCCGACCCGGTCTCCCCGACTATGGCAACCCGAGCGCCCACCGGGATGTCGACGGTCACCTCGGAGAGAACCTCGGGCCCGTCCGGGTAGGAGTAGCTCACATTGTCGAAGCGAACGCTGAGACCACCGTCATGGAGCGACTCAGGGTGGTCAGGCTCCTGGATCTCGATCTCGCCGTCGAGGACGCCGAGGACCCGACGCAGACCGGATGCAGCCGACTGGGCGAAGTCGAGAGTCTCGACCACGATCTGGAGTGGCTCGATCAACAGGTTGGCAAGAAACAGGAAGGCAACCAGGGTGCCTGCCGACATGCCCATTGTCACTCCGATCCAGATACCCGCGGCCACCAGGGCTGCGGTGAGGAGACCGGCGAATATCTCAGCGGTGGAGAAGAGGATGTTGCCGAACCGGGCAGTCCTGAACTCGACCCAAAACCGCCGGTCCAGGGCCGCCGCCACCTTGGTCTTGGTCCTCTCTTCGGTTCCGTACGCCCGAACCACGGGGATGGCGGTGATCGACTCGCTGAGCACTCCCAGGGAAGCCCCGACCTCGATTCGGACCCGGTCGTAGTTGCGGGCAAGGATTCTCTGGAACCACCGCATCATCGTCATGTAGATGGCGACGCCGACCACGGCGATCAGGGCGAGCCGCCACTCGTAGACGGTCATCACAGTGGTGGCGAGCAACACCTGGCTGGCGGCGATGATCAGACCGACGCCACCCCACTCCATGAACTCCTGGATGGTGGTGATGTCCGAGGTGACCCGTGACACCAGGTTGCCCCGGCGCTCAGCCTGAACATGGAGCACCGTCTGTCTCAGGATATGTCGGAATGTCTTGGTCCTCAGGTCGGAAAGCCCGGTCGACGAGGTGTTGACCAGACGGAGCAATGCCATCCGGCCGACCACCACGCCCACGATCAACGCCAACAGCGCGATCGAGGCCTTTGACATCACCGAGCCAACGTCGAGCGGCCCGGCGCCGAGTAGGTCGGAGTCGATGATCTGCTGGAGGACGATGGGGGTGATCACCGTCACCGCCTGGCCCCCCATGGCCATGGCCAGGGTGAGACGGAGCCCACGTCGGAGTACCGGGGCCTCGGTGAGGGCCCGTCTGATCGCGGTCGCCGTCGAATACCGGTCGGTCACGACGCCTCCTTTCGAAGCCGTTGGGCCTCCTCCTCGTATGCCTGGACCAGCCGGGCATAGCCGGGGACGGTCCGGAGGAGCTCGGCGTGTGTCCCATGACCCAGAATTCTTTTCTCATCTACAAAAACCACTTCGTCGGCCAGCCTTATCGACGAGGGCCGATAGGCGACCACCACGATGGTCGAAGGCAGGTCGGCCACCTTGAGCGCCCTCAGGATCTCGGCTTCAACCGAGGGGTCGACCGCCGACGTTGCGTCGTCGAGGATCAGGAGGCGGGGCTTTCGGATCAGGGCTCGCGCCAGGGCAAGACGCTGACGTTGACCGCCGGACAGGGTGGTTCCTCGCTCGCCAAGCTCGGTGTCGAGCCCAGCGGGGAGATCGACGAGGAACTCTCGGGCCCCGGCCAGCTTGGCCGCCTCCCACACCTCCTCATCGGAGTAGTCATCGTCGAGGGTGATGTTCCCCCTGACCGTGGCATCGAAGAGGAAGGCGTCCTGGGCGACGTAGGCCACCTCCCGGGGCAGTTGGGATCGCCCGAAAGATCGGAGGTCGCGCCCCTCGAGGTGGATGTCCCCGGTGTCGGGGTCCCACAGACGGGCGAGAAGAAGGGTCAGGGTCGACTTCCCGGCCGCGGTTGGCCCGACCACGGCCAGGGTGGTGCCTGCCTTCAGATCGAGCTCGAGATCGGAGAGCACCGGCTCACCCGAGTAGGCGAAACCCACCGTTCGGCCGGAGACAGACGCAGGGCCACCTCTGCTCGATGCCACCGCGGTCCCGTAGGCGACGTGATCGTCGGCATCGAGGACTGCCTGCACTCTTCTCCATCCCGCCAGGCTGCCCGCCAGGTCCCAGAGGACGAACCCGATGAGCTGGATGGGGAAGGCGAGCAGGGAGAGCAGGTAGACAACTGTGACCACGTTTCCCGGGGTGATGTCGCCGCTGCCCACTCTGACCGCGCCGACCACGATGAGCACCAAGATCAGGGCCTGGGGCAGGGCCCGGATCACTACCTGATACCTGGTCCAGGTGGACAACACGGTTATCAGCCGGTCACGGAGAAAGTCGCTGGCCTCTCCGAAACGGTCCGACACCATCTGCTCCCGGCCCAGCGACTTGACGGTGAGCGCACCGTCGAAGCTCTCGTGGGCAATGGAGGAGACTCGACCCCGAGCCGCCTGGACCCGCTCCCACTGCCCGAAAGTCACCCAACTCCCCTGGATATCGATGACTATGACCACTGCCAGCCCGATTACCGCTCCCAACCCGAGCCAGGGGTCGATCATGAAAATGAGGGTGATCGCCCCGATCAGGAGGAGCGAGACTCCGCTGGCGAAGGGCAGTGGCCCGAGAACACCGGTTCCCTGGTCGGTGTCGGAGTCGGCCACGGCGAGGAGGTCGCCGATGGCCTGACGGTCGAACCAGGACATCTTCAGCGACAGCTGATGCTCGACCAGGAGATTGCGGATGTCGCGACGGGTGCCGAACTGGAGCCAGCCGGCGGCGGTGCGACGCATCACGATCCCGATGGACTTGAACACCGCCACACTGACCAGAAGGACCACCGACATCAACAACAGGTCGGGATCGTCACCGGCATCGAGGGTGGGGATGATCAGGTTGTCGGTGACCCAGCCCACCACAAAAGATGCGCCGACGATGGCGGCGGCGTACATCGCCGCTCCGGTGACTCCGACGGCGAAGGCCACCGGGTGCATCCTGACGAAGCGCACCACGAGACCTCCCCCATCGCGGAGGACGGTCCACGGAGTCATCTGGCTTTCAGACATGGGCACAGGGCAAGGTACAACTTCAACTTTGCTTCAAGTCAAGGGCCCGAATCATCCCCCGATCGGCCCGGCGCGGCATGTTATGGCCCGAATCGGAGATACCCCGGCGAATTTGGCCGGGACCCGCATCTTGGCGCGTTCTCTCCTGTAGACCACTCCCGCATCGACGGCGACATCGACTCCGGTGCAGCACCCATCGTCGACCACAACAGCCGGGCCAGGCACGGGTCATCGGGATGACCGGTGCCGGGATGATCGGCCTGAGTCGGCCCGATTCTCAGAGAGCACCAGCTCTGGCCCGGGTCGAGGCCGGAAAGCTCATCGCCCGACAGAGTGACCTGGTCGTGGCGAGTACGAGCTGGCCAGGCCATCGCCGAGATCGTCGAGAGCATCGGGAGGTGCCACGAGGTCGAGCGAACCGCCCTCTCCTCCGAGAAGCCCGACATCGCCATCGACGAGGTCTGGCCGGTGACGAGGCCAATACGTTGAATCGACCCAACGACTCGGTATCGATGATTAGGTTTGGAACATGTCCCAAGTGAGGAGTTGACTGGTGATCACCGATTTATTCAGCGATCTGAATTGGCTGGCGGTGGTGGTGGCCGCCCTGGCCTGGTTCGGTTTCAGCGCGGTGTGGTACTCGGTGCCCCCCCTGAGCAAGATGTGGCAGAGGGAGTCCAAAGCAGACATGGAGGCCGAGGGACCGGCGCTGGTATCGATCCTGTTGCCCACCTTCATCGGCTATCTGATCACCACAATCGTCATCGCACTCATCGTCGAAGCGGTTGGAGCGACCACGATGGCCGACGCCATCGCTCTCGGGGTGACTCTCGGTATCGCGTTCGGAGTGGTCAGCGCGTTGATCGTCCAGCTCTATGAGCGCAAGGGAGGCTCCTATTGGCTGATCAACGGTGCCAACGCGGTGATCTCTTTCACCATCGTCACTGCGGTCCTCACCGCGTGGGCGTGAGCATGGCACTGGTGAGTGCGGTACCCGTTACTGCGCACTCGGTCTAGACCGTATCGACCAGGGCCTTGAGCAGGTCGCGCAAGGAGACAACACCGAGGACGGTGCCGTCGTCGTCGACCACCGGAAGGTGGCGGTAATCCGATTCGGCCATCCACGACGCCGCGTCCCAGACGTCGAGATCGGGATCGAAGGTATCGGGGTCGGTTCCCATGACCTGTGAGACAGTGGTGTCGTTGAGGTCGACCCCACGGGCGATGGCACCTCGCAGGTCACGCTCGGTAACCAGCCCCAGCAAGCTCATCCCCTCGACTACCGCCAGGGAACCGAGATCGGAGTCTTCCATGGCGGCGGCGGCCTCGGTGAGTGTGGTCGCAGGACCGCAAAGATACGGGGCAGCTCCCAGGAGGTCTCCGAGCTTCATCCGATCAAGCTACCCGAAACTGGAGCCGACTCCGCATCGACAACACCGCGCGTCCTACGGATGACGAAATGCCGGCTCGTGGAATCCGAGCGTCTAGACCAGTGGAATCCGACCGTCTAGACCAGGTCGGCTTCTCTGATACCGAAAGACGGGTGGCGGAGGCGGCATAGAGCGAGCTTCTCCAGTTGGCGGATCCGCTCCCGGGTGAGGTTGAATTCGTCGCCGATCTCCTCGAGGGTACGAGGCACCCCGTCGTAAAAGCCGTAGCGAAGGGCGAGGATCCGTCCCTCCCGCTCGGGAAGACGCTCGATCGACTCCCGCAGGGAATTGGCGACATCCAGCTCCTCGGTCATCTGCACCGGGTCCGCAGCGTCCTCGTCTTCGATGAAGTCCCCGAGTTGGGCGCCGTCCTCGCCGATCGGCTGCTCCAGGGAAACGGTGTCGGCGACACTTAGGGCAAGCTCCACCTTGTCGACGGTGACTCCTGCTTCCTCTGCTATCTCGTCGGGTCTCGGATCGCGACCCAGCTCGGCCTTGAGCGAAGCCTGAGCGGCGCGGACCGCGGCCAGCGTGTCGTGGAGATGGACCGGGATACGTACCGTCCGCGACTTGTCGGCAATCGCCCGGGTGATCGCCTGGCGGATCCACCAGGTGGCGTAGGTCGAGAACTTGAATCCCTTGCGCCAGTCGAACTTCTCCACCGCCCGGATCAGGCCAAGGTTGCCTTCCTGGATCAGGTCGAGGAAGTCGATCCCCGAAGTGTTGGCGTAGCGACGGGCGTTGGCCACCACCAAACGGAGGTTGGCGGTGAGGAAGTCGTCTTTGGCCTGGGCGCCCCTGCGGGCGAAACGCCGAAGCTCCATCTCCTCGCGCTTACCTGAGAAATCGCCGTTCTCGAGACGTTCGGCGGCGTCTTCACCAGCTTCGATCTTCTGGGCGAGCTCGACCTCCTGCTCTGCGGTCAGCAGGTCGTATTCCCCGATTGCTGTCAGATACTGGGAAACCAGGTCGGTGGTGAGACGTCCCCGTTCGTCGGTCAGCTTGGAGTGGAGCCGCACTCGGCGAGGCTTCTCGGTCTTGTCGTCACGCGTTTCAGTGGCGGCCATATAGGTTCAAGTCCTCCGCAGGGCAGTTGGTGCAACAACGGGGTGTAGACCCCGAATGGTCAAATATACGCATTCCGGAGGGTTTGTGAACCCCCCAGTTTTCCCGGTCTCGATCCCAGCGAGCGGTAATCGACCGGAAGCCCTTGTTCCAACGCCGGTCGGAGCACAGATATTTCCCCGGACGGACTAGTGCACCGACTGGCAAATCTCA
>CAYZKF010000101.1:0-6617 GCA_964479135.1 uncultured Acidimicrobiaceae bacterium | reverse complement strand
GGTCTCATCCCAGACAGCTTCCCGTAGGACTCAACCGCCCGCACTGCGAAGTAGACGTCTCCGTCCCGCTGGTAAGCCAGGCCCCGCTCGATGAGCTTCTCGATATGGCCGATGATCTCGGGTATGTGGTCGGTGGCTCGGGGCTCGATGTCGGGCTCGGAGACACCGAGCCCGGTATAAGCCTCGGAGAACGCCAGCGCCATCCGATTCCCCAACGCTTCCACGGTCTCGCCGGTCTCGGCGGCGGCAGCGATGATCTTGTCCTCGATGTCGGTGATGTTCCTGACATAGGTCACATCGAACCCGCGCCACTCGAGGTACCGCCGGATCATGTCGAAGACCACCGCCGACCTCCCATGTCCGACATGAGGCTCGCCCTGGACGGTGGGCCCACACACGTACATCGACACCTTGCCCTCCTCACGGGTGTCGAGCGGAACGCCACGACGGTGGAGGCTGCTGTAGACGGTGATCATCGGGCTGCCACCACGGTGACCACTGCCATCGCGGCGATGCCCCCGCGCTCACCGATCAGCCCCAACCCGTCGGTGGTGGTTGCCTTGACCGAGACCCGGTTGACATCCAGTCCGAGTGCGCCGGCCAGACCGGCCCGGATCTCCTCGCGTCGAGGCGCCACCCTCACCTCCTCGGCGATCACCGTGGCGTCGAGATGATCGGCCCGCCAGCCTGCTGTGAGGGCGTCGGCGACAGCGCTGCGGAGCAGGCCCATCGAGTCGGCTCCCGAGAAAGACTTGTCGTCGGAGGGAAAGAGCTCGCCGAGATCACCGAGCACCGCGGCTCCGAGCATGGCATCGGTCACCGCATGGGCGAGAACGTCACCGTCGGAGGTGGCGATCACGCCGACGCTCTCGGAGACAGTCACGCCACCGAGGAGCAGTGGTGGGTCTCCGCCCAGGCGGTGGGCGTCGTAACCCCAACCGGTCCTGGTCGACCCGGGCGGGGTGTCCCCGGTCATTCCTCGATGGGGTCGATGATGGGGAGGGCGCGGTCGAGCTTTCGGATCGCCTCCTCGTCGTCGACCTCGAGGCTGAAGGCCAGCTCCGAGCTCAGGGTGAGTCGGGCCTTGGAGAGCATCCTTTTCAAGGCCGGGCTGATCCCCTTGGTTTGCTGGGCATATGAGAGGTCACGGACCACTTCGGCGACCTGGAAGATGTCACCGGAGGTCATCTTCTCGTTGAGCACCTTGTACCAGCGGCTCCAGTTGGCTCCAGCCTCCTCGGGCTCCCCTTTCAGCGACTTGAGAACCTCGCGCGACTTCGATTTGGAGATCACCGGGCGGATCAGGTCTTCGACCCGGTCGACCGGGACCATCACGGTGAGCTGCTCGGTGGCGATCTCGAGGATGAAGTAGTCCTGTTTCTTGCCGGCGAATTGTTGCTTCACCTTCTTGAGGATCGTCGCTGCCCCATGCTGGGGGTGGACGACCTTGTCACCGACGGCGTATTTGGAGGGTTGGGCCATGAGCGGGGGCGGAGTGTACCGCCGCACCCGATCAATCCAGGACGGCTTCCCACTCCTGAGCCGACGATTGCAGGCGGTCGAAGAACCGACGGAGCTGACGGGCTCTGGTCTCGCCGACACCTTCGACGGCGAGAAGCTGCTCCTCGTCGGCTCTGAGAAGCCTGGAGACCGACCCGAAGTGCCTGATGATCTCGTCACGCACCGAATCGGGAAGTCGGCCCACCTGGGAGAGCACTCGGTGGCCCCGCGGCTCGGCCGGATCGTCGAGATCGGGGAAGCCCAGTTCCTTGCCTACCCGGGAGGGGTCCTCTAGATCCGAACCGGATAGACCGTCGAGGGTCTCCAGGGCTCTTTCCACAGATCCGGGGCGGATCGGCCTTACGTAGTCGAGGAGGACCAGCCTCACGGTGTGGTCGACGCCGGAGATGAGGTCGTTGAGCTGTACCACGACGACACGACCCTCGTCGCCCAGGGTTACGGCCCGGGCGGCCACCATCCGACCCAGACGGTCAACCAGTTCGGCCCGCTGAATGACGGTGACCGCGGCTCGGTAGGTGGCCAGACCGGTGACCTCGAGACGAATGAGACGGTTCTCTGCCTCGTCGAGACGCCCCCGGAGCCGGTCGAGGCTTTGCAGATCCTGGTTGACATGTGCCGCAACCTCGGCGGGTTGGGCCAGCTCGACCTTCTGACCCTCGTAGAACAGGGTGGCGACCTTGCGACCCTCGCTCACCGCCACCACCGGTTTGCCGGTCTCAGCGGCGAGACGCTCGGCGGTGCGATGCCTCGCCCCGGTCTCGTCGGTGGGAAGCGACCCATCGGGGATGAAATGGACATTGGCTTCGAGGATGGTCCCCCAGGTGTCGTCGAGGACTATCCCGCCGTCCATCTTGGAGAGCTCGGCGAGACGGGCAGGGGTGAAGGTGCTTCCCGTCAGTTTGAAGCCTCCCGAGCTGGCGACGGCGACCTCGGCGCTGGAGCCCAAAACCACCAAACCCCCCTTGCCCTGCTGGATGATCCGATCAAGGGCGCGTCGCATCGGCGTCCCTGGTGCGAGACGCTCGAGGGTCTCGTTGATCGATGGACCACCCACGCCGGGTCAGGCTATCACGGGGCGCGGTGCCGGCCAGTCCCGGCAAGGTCGACTTTCGCCAGCGCATCGACAAGCCGCAGAGGCTCACCACTTCCTGGGGCAAGCCTCCGACCCATCCCCATCCGGTCCAACTCCTCGACTCGTCGGGCCTCCATGGGTATCGACCTCACCTCGCCGGCAAGACCGATCTCACCCCAAGCGGCGAGACGGCCCAGGGAGACATCGGCTTGGGAGGAGGCGACGGCCAACGCAACCGCCAGATCACAGCCGGGCTCGTCGAGACGCCAGCCGCCGACGACATTGACATATACCTCTTGGTCATGGAGCTGAATACCCCCATGACGTTGCAGGACCGCCAGGGTCTGGCTCACCCTTCCCGGGTCGAGGCCCCGGACCGAACGTCGAGGCTGCACATGGTTGGTCGGCACCACCAGTGCCTGGATCTCGACCAGGACCGAGCGTCGGCCCTCCACAGCCGGGTAGACGACGGTCCCCGGCACCTCCGACTCCCAGCCCTGGAGGAACACTTTCGAGGGGTCGTCGACCTCGCTCAACCCGTCGGCCCCCATGTCGAACATCCCCGCGGTGTGGGTGGGGCCGAATCGGTTCTTGTTCGACCTGAGGACCCGGAACCCACGATCGGGATCGCCTTCCAGGTAGAGGACGACATCGACCATGTGCTCGAGGATCTTGGGGCCGGCAAGCCCGCCGTCTTTGGTGACATGACCGACCAGGACCAGGGCGACACCGGTGGTCTTGGCCAGCCTGATCAGGCGAGCCGCACTCTCCCTCACCTGGGAGACGCCACCGGGCGCCGACGGGATTTCGCCGACCCCGACCGTCTGGATGGAGTCGACCACCAGCATGACCGGGGTGGATGCGGCGGCAAGGGCGACGATGGCGTCGACGTCGTCGTCGGCGACCAGGTCGACCCCCGACCCGCTGACACCGAGACGCTCCGCCCGCATCGCCACCTGGTCGACCGACTCTTCGGCGCTGGCGATCAGGACTGGAAGCCCTTGCGACGCCAGGCCGCCGGCGAGTTGGAGGAGCAGAGTCGACTTGCCCACCCCGGGCTCGCCGCCGAGAAGGATTGCCGAGCCCCGGACCAGCCCGCCGCCAAGGACCCGGTCGACCTCGCCCCACCCGGTGGGGATCCTCTCTTGACCGACTGAGCGGGCCGAGTCCAGGCTCACCGCGGTCGCCGGGGTGGCATCCGAGGTCGCACCCCGCTCGGTCAGTGGGTCCGAAGATCCGCATTGGGGACAAAAGCCCATCCATTTGCCGGAACGGTGGCCACAGGAGTCGCAACTGAACACTGATGGGGAGGTCACGCCGGTTTAACGATTGTCACGTTGCGACGCGAGAATCAATACCGCCACGAGCAACACCAACAGGACTGTCCCGGCCAGGACCGAGAGTGGAGTCCAGGGCTCGAAGGTACGAACGGCTATCTCAGCCATGCCGTGGCACAATACCGTCGAAGGAGGGATGTGGTCTCCCGAGCATGTGATCAGTGTGGTGCAACCGTCGCCACCGACGAGCAGTTCTGCCCGTCTTGTGGGTCGTTCATCGACCCGCTGTCGACCACGCCCGCCCCGAATCCCCGCCCCGCCCCGGTGAGCACGGCGAGACCCGGCAACGTGATCAGCGTCTCGTCGGACGGCCCCTACGAGGAGTTCTCCCTCGATCAGCCCCCGGTCGAGACTGCCCCTCCACCTCCCAAGACACCACGAGGTGGCGACGGTGGGTCGGTGGAGTGCCCCTCCTGCGGCACCACCAACCCCTCCACCAACCTCCACTGCCAGAATTGTGGGGCCCGTCTCCGCCAAGGCCCCCTGCCCACCGCCCCGAGGCCGGCCGTCCAGGTCACCGCCGGGGTGCGCGCTGCGCTTGCGATCAGTGGTCTGCTCCTCATCGTCATCCTGGTCGCGCTGGCGTTCAACATCTTCGGGGGGGATGAGACCGCCACCAGCACCACAGTGGAGCCCTCATCGACCACCTCCGCTCCACCAGTGGAGAACACACCGATCCAGATTCTCAGTGTCACCTGTGACCCGATCGGGTTGGGCTCCTACGCATGTAGCAACCTGACCGACGGGACCACCGCCGAGTTCCAGGTCAACTGGGAGGATCTCGAGGCCGACGAGACCCCGTTGAAGATCCGGCTCAACTTCAGCCAGGCGATGACCGTGGAGCGCCTCGAATGGGTCAACATCGCCGATGAGACCCGGTTCAGACAGAATCATCGAGCCCGGGGGATATCTCTCGACGCCCCCGACCATATAACGTTCAACCAGACCCTCGACGACACCCCGGGACCGCAGGGCTTCCGCTACGCAGCCCTCGGTGCCGACTACATCGATATCACGGTGCACAGCACCTACCGGTCACAGGTGGAGGACAACCAGTCGTTCCCCGAGCTGGCCATTGACGAGATCGTGGTCTGGGGCCGGCCCCACGTCTCCTCCAGCGGCTGAGCTCATGCCGGGGTGAGGCTCAGCTCGAGTCTCCCCACCCCCCGGAACACCAGACTCTCGATCCGCTCCGCGGCGTCGACCAGCGCGCAATCGGCCACCCGCTCCACCCACCGTCCCAACGCAGCCTCGAGCTCGACCTTGGCCAGCGGGGCTCCCACGCAGTAGTGGACACCGGCACCAAAAGAGACATGAGGGTTGGGCTCCCGGCCCAGGTCGAGGCGCTCGGGGACCGCGAACACTTCAGGGTCGTGGTTGGCTGACCCGAAGAGAAGCCCCACCTTGGTCCCGGCGGTCAGGGAGTGGCCCCCCATGTCGGTGTCGACGAGAACCCAACGCTCAAACATCTGAAGTGGCGAGTCGTACCGCAACAATTCGTCGACGGCTGACGAGATCGGGGCATCGCCCCGGTGCAAACCTCGATATGCCCGGGGCTCACCGGCCAGAGCGAGCAGAGAGTTCCCAATGGCGTGAACGGTGGCCTCATGGCCGGCATTGAGGGTGAGGATCGAGGTGGCGATGATCTCGCCGTCGGTGAGTGCGTCGCCCTCATGGGTAACATCGAGCATCGCCGAGATCAGGTCTTCGCCGGGCCGGGCCCGCCGTTGCGAGACCACATCCTCGAGGTATGCGACGAAGTCTTTGGTCGCCTGCTCGGCCGCCTCACCCTCGTCGTTGGTGACCCTCTGATCGAATACCTTGACGATGGCATGGCTCCATTCGAGGAGCTGGGTGTGGTCATCGGAGGGGATCCCCATCAGCTCAGCGATCATGGCCACCGGGATAGGCGTGGCGTAGTCCCCGATGACCTCGATGGTGGCAGCGTCGAGGACCCGGTCGAGGATGGCATCGGCTGCCTCCTCGAGCCGGGGCCGGAAAGCCTCCGACGACCTCCTGGTGAACGCCGCCGAGACCAGGCGTCTCAGCCGGGTGTGTCGTGGGGGTTCCATGTCGAGGAACGACTCCCTGATGTACTCGGTCCATGTCGGCCATTGCGGTGGGTAAGTACGTCGATACAGGGCGGGGTCGACCTCGTCGATCTCCAACTTGTGCCGGAAGTCACGTCCGAACCTCTCCCGGTCCTTGAGAATGGCGGTCACGTCACCATGAGCGGCGACGAAGGTGAGTCCCCACCTGTCGTCGTGGAAAACCGGAGTCTCGTCGAGCAGCCGGCGATAAGTCGGGTAGGGGTTGTCGAGGAAGTCGGGGTGATAGGGGTCGAACACGGTCACGAGGGTCTCCCTGGGGCCGGATCTGAAATCACGGTCAGGTCTCACCCCGACGATATCTCTGGCCAGCGGCTGCCGGCGTGCGTAATCGTTGGGCAAAGAACACCAAGACCACGAGCACGATCACAAAGGGGAAGATGTTTATCCATACCGAGTCGACCGTCTCCGAGGTCAGGTACCAGACCAGCGCCGCCCCGCCGAGAAGTACCGCGAGCAGAGCATCGCCCTTCCTTCCCTTGCGCAGGGCCCAGACCGCCACCAGGGCCAAGCCGATGGCATTCACCAGGATCAGGGAGTGGGATGCCGAGCCGTCGAGATCTCGCAACCCGATGCCGA
>CAYZKF010000100.1:3765-6654 GCA_964479135.1 uncultured Acidimicrobiaceae bacterium | reverse complement strand
GCTGCGTCCTCGTCCTCAACGCACCGCACCGGGTGCGTCTTCGTCCTGCGTCCTTCGTGCGATCGGGCTACTAGGTTGACCCTGTGCCCCAGAAGATGATCGACCGGTACGGAAGGGTCGCCATCGCCCGGATGATCGCCGCCTTCTACGCCGACATGCTGCAGTCACCCCAACTGGGCCACTACTTCCACGATGTCTCGGTGCGCGGGCTTGTCGAACACCAGGCGATGTTCATGGAGACCACCATGGGTGGGCCATCGGTGTACCTCGACGAGCAGATCCGCCACGCCCATCATCACCTGCGGATCTCCGCAGACCACTTCGAGGAGATGCTCCGACTCCTCGGCGAGCGAATGCGTCAGTCGGGGATCGATCCGGAGGACATCGACGAGGTGCTAGCCGGGTACCGGCGACTCGAGGACGAAGTGGTCAACCACCCGGGCGAGCTGGAGCCGGCCGGCAAATAGGCGTGGACCCCGGCTCAGCCGTCGCGGACCAGAGGGCCGACTTCTCTGCCGAACAGCTCGATGGAGCGAAGCACCTTGTCGTGGTCGATGGTCCCCACGCTGACATGGAGCTCGAACCGTTCCACCCCGAGGATCTCCTTCCACCGGAGAATCTTGGCGGCCACTGTCTTTGGGTCGCCGAGAACCAGAGAACCCTCCGGGAGCCTCATCATGTCGAACTGCTCCCTGGTCATCGGGCCCCAGCCCCGCTCCCTACCGAGACGGGTCATCGCCACCGAATAGGACGGGTAGAAGGTGGCCCCGGCCTCATCGTCGGACTCGGCGACAAAACCATGACCATGGACCGAGATGGGGAACTCCTCGGGGTCATGGCCGTATTCGGTAAGGGTGCTCCGGTAGAGATCGGTGAGGGCCGTGAACCGGTCGGGGGTACCTCCGATGATCGCCATGGAGAGACCGAGGCCACGGGACGCCGCTCGAACCACCGAGGCCGGGGTTCCCCCCACCGCCACCCGGATGGGGAGGCTCCGCTCGGGGCGGGGATAGATCCCCTGGCCTTGGATGGGAGGACGGAACCGGCCCGACCATTCGACGATCTCCTGGTCTCGGATCTGGAGGAGGAGGTCGAGCTTCTCAGAGAAGAGTTCGTCGTAATCCTCTAGGGAGTGGCCGAACAGCGGGAAGGACTCGATGAACGATCCTCTTCCCACCAGGAGCTCGGCTCGACCCGAGGAGACCAGATCGAGGGTGGCGTACTGCTGGAAGACCCTCACCGGGTCGTCGGTGCTGAGGATGGACACCGCGGGGAAGAGACGGATCCGCGAGGTCCTCCCGGCGGCGGCGGCAAGGACGACGGCCGGAGCCGAGGAGGCGAAGTCGGGGCGATGGTGCTCCCCCAGCCCGTAGACGTCGAGCCCAACCTGTTCGGCGAGCTCGATCTCTTCAAGGATCTGGCGGAGTCGCTCGCCATGTCCGGCCGAGGCCCCGCCTGGCGCGGCGATGGTCTCGGCGAAGCTGGTCAGCCCCAGTTCCACGTCTCGATCCTCATTCCCAGGTCTCGGTTTTCACGCCCGAAGCTCATTCTCGAGAGAGTTGGTCGCGCTATGCGGTTCTGGCAACCTGAGGTTCGCAGTTCCCACGTCAGACGGGCTGGCGGTCGCGGTGTTCGAGGCGGCCGTCGGCATGGATGGCAAAGCGGCCCTCGGAACGGTGGTGGACGGGGTCGGGGCGGGACCAGGGCCAGCCCCCGAACCGGCTGCGGTGATAGTCGTCGACCGCCTGGCGGAGCTCTTCGGGGGTGTTCATCACAAATGGTCCCATCTGGAAAACAGGGGCGCCGATCGGCATCCCCTGGAGCAGGAGGAACTCGGCAGGCCCACCCCGGTTGACGATGACTGTGGTCGCGGTCGGATCGAGACGAGCCCCGATGTCGGCGGATACGGCGACCCCGCCAACCACGACATCGTCGCCCATGAAACAGTGGAGCATCCGGTTAACCCCGGGGGCCGATGGTGGCAACTCCCAGGTGGCACCGGATTGGACACGGATCAGCCAGATTCCGAGGTGCCCTTCGCCACGCGATCCCCACGAATCGGGGGGCGGCGACGGTGGTGTCGATTCGCCAAGCGATCCGGCGATGACGTCGACCGACACACCCGGTGCCGGCTCAACGGTGGGGATGTCCTCACTCCACAACATCCCGAAGTAGGGCTCGACCATCTTCGACTCGGGGGGCAGGTTGAGCCAGATCTGGAACAGCTCCATGGTGTTGGGCCGGTCCGGTTCAAGAAGGGGGAACATCTCGGCGTGCATGATCCCGCTCCCGGTGGTCAGCCACTGGACATCACCCTCTCCGTATCGGGCGGTAGCCCCGAGAGAGTCGGAGTGGTCGACATAACCCCGGCGGACCACGGTCACCGTCTCGAATCCGCGATGGGGGTGCTGTGGGAACCCGGGGACGGCCACCCCGTGGTACATGCTCCACCCGTCGAGATAAGAGAAGTCCGACCCCAGATTCCGCTCGGTCAGCGGAGCGACCGGCCCGAGATCGTCGTTCCCCGCCGGGTAGTGGTCGACATGATGAACGGTGAAGAGAAAGGGGTCGAGTCCCTGCCAGGGAAAACCCAGCTCAACGAGTTCCAGTACTGCACTCATCAGTTGATATGACAACCATCCTACCTTCCCCGGTGTTCCACGGTTGCCCTCAACCCCCGATCTGCTCGGATCGGCCGCCGGATCCGCTCAGGCCCACGAGAGGACCTGGCCGGCCCCTCTGCCACTTCCAACCCTCGACCTGGCCACAGTTCGCCACGCCCTCGCCACGGAGACAACCGCTGGACACCATGAAACCACCCAGAGTAGGCTCCGGCCACAATGCGTCGGAGACGAGTCCTCACGCTCCTGCTCCTGACTACGGTCACCA
>CAYZKF010000100.1:0-3755 GCA_964479135.1 uncultured Acidimicrobiaceae bacterium | reverse complement strand
GGAGCCGGCTCAGCAGATCGAGCCCACTTTGGTCTTGACGCCGAACAGCGGAGTGCCCGGTGACATGGTGATCGTCGACGGGACCGGTTTCCTGCCCGGGACCGAGGTGGCCCTGTTCATCGATGCCATCGCCGGCACCCCTCTCGACCAGGGCCCCGTGGACAGCTTCGGCAGGTACAGAGTGGTGCTCCCCATACCCGATATCGCTCCCGGCCGCCATCTGGTGATCGCCTGCAATCCCTACAGCCCTTCCGCTCTCTTCTGCCCCGACCAGGCTCAGGCCTTCCTCCGAGTACTCCCCCCGCCGACCACGACCACCTCGCCGCCACAGCAGACGACCACCACACCGCCGATCGTGACCGAGACCACAGGCCCCCAGCCGACCACCACATCCAGTCTCAGCCTGTCGGGGACCACGACCAGCACCACCTCCCCCCCACCGACCCTGGCCGGCGACCTCCTCTTCACCACGACATCCACCTCGCTCCAGATACCCCCCGGCTTCCTGGACCCGGGGGATCCACCGTTCTACCCCGACCTCGAGATCACCGGCGTCGAAGTCACACAGGGCATTCAGGACATGCAGAACCGGATGCCACTGGTAGCAGGGAAGAAGACCCTGGTGCGGGTGTACGTCGGGATCCACCAGCCCGAGCAGGGCGGTGGCATCGGAGGCCTGGTCGGAGAGACTCCTCCGCAGTTGATCGGGCCGGAAGGCTACTCACCTGTCGACGGCCTGCTCTATCTGCAACGTGGGAGCGAGTCCCATTTCGTCTACGCCGACAACGGCTCGATCACCGCCTTCGTCGAAGGCAGCGATCGCAACGACCCCAGCCAAACCCTCAACTTCTCCCTCCCTCCGTCCTGGACCCATGGTCAAGTCAAGATCACCGCCTTCATCTGGTCGCTCCACCCCGAAACTGCCCTCAGCATCGAGTCCGATGCCGGCAACAACTTCGCCGAGGGGACGGTGGTGTTCTACGAGGCTGACAAGCCGCAGGTGCTGATGTGGCGTCTCGACCCGGTGAGCACCCCGGCCCTCGACGACGCCGGTTACCAGGAGGCGATCGCCCGCGCCACCGAGTCGTTCCAGAGACACCACCCGGTGGACACTCCTAACTTCGTGGTTATCTACCCGTCGGTGGGCCCGGGGCCTCTGTGGGGCGACGACGAGCCTTCCGACGAGTGGGATTTCGTCGATGCCCGTGGTGAACCTCTCGACCGAATGAAATGGGTCTACTACACATCGAACCTCTCCGGAGGTGTCCGGTTCATCGGGATGATCCCATCGGATACGCCCCGGGACGGCGCAGGGCTGGCGAGCAGCCCGGTGGCCTGGAGCGTCCCCAACGACACCACCCCGGCACACGAGGCCGCCCACTTCTACGGGGTCAAACACGCCCCATGTCGCGACAATGACAACGACGGGGTGCCCGACGAGGTGTCGGGCGGAGGCGCCGGGTGGGTCGACTGGGCATATCCACACGGGTTCCCCAACTGTTCCATCGGTCCCACCGATCCGGCGGGGTACTACGGGACCGACCTGCTGGCCTCCTCCTTGGAGATCTATTCCAACGATCCCAACCACCCCAATGCGCGTTGGCCGTGGATGGGGTACCGCCATCCTCGGTGGACCGACACCTATCACTACTGCCTCCTGGGACAGGTTTATGACATACCGTGTAACCCGGCATCGATCGGGGTCCCACCCAAGGTGCTTCTCCCACCGGTCGACTGTGGCCCGGCTCAAGGAAACGGGCTCCAACTCGACCTTTGTCTGGCAGTGGAACCACCGACGCCGCTGAACCTCGAGGTTGGCCCGCTGGGGTCGGTGGCGCTGGCGATCCCCGAGGGTACCCACCAGACCTGGGCGATCGTCCAGGTCGACCTGGTGACACCGCGGCTCGACAGGTCCATGCTGATCCCGGCAACCGGGGCGCTCGAGGCCAGCATCGAGACACTGATTCAGAAGGCCAAAGGCGGAGAGCTCTCCAACCGCGTCGCTCTTCGGGTGACCGACCCCGATGGTCACGTCCTTGTCCTGATCCCCATCGAGGCGCGCCAGCCAGGCTTCGAAGAGGAGGACGACCACGCAGACACCAGCGCGGTCCAGCCGATTCCCTGGCCCGACGGCGCACACACCCTGGACCTACTGGTCGACGGTGTGGTTGCAGACTCCCTCACCGAATCGGCGTCGCCGGTCGTCGCCATCGACTCAGTCGAAGTCGGCCCAGGCAGGACGCTCATCGTGGGCTGGTCGGGTGACGATCCCGACGGCGACCAGCTCACCTACACGGTTCGGTGGAGCATCGACAGCGGTGCGACATGGCAGGTGGTCGATACCGGCTTCCCAGCCACCTCGGCAACCATCGACGCCGATGCCCTCCAGCTCCCCGGAGGGGAGGTCCACATCACCGTCATCGCCTCGGATGGCTTCAACAGCGGCTCCGACACCGCCGGCCCGATCGCGGTCCCGACCGGAGGACCATCGGGCTTCGTTGCTGGGCCCGACACCGTGCCCCAGCATGGGACCCACGAGATCACCTTCCACGCCAACGACCCGGAGGACGGGCCTATCGCCAACGGGTCGTGGGCTTCGGACCTCGACGGCGATCTGGGTGTGGCGAGGATCATCTCCACACGGCATCTCTCCCTGGGAGTCCACCACATATCGGTCACCGTGACCGACTCCGACGGCAACCAGGCTGTTCTCTCGAAGACGGTCGAGGTCGAGGTGTCCGACCTCCCGGCACCACGCCCGACAGGTGCGATTCCCGAGGCAGAGCTGATCCTGACCTTGGGCCCGGCCAACCTCGACCAATTCCCGTTCGACCCCCCTCCCACCGCCGAAGAGGAGCCTCCACCTCCAGCGGCCGAGAGCGGGATACCCCTCGCCACGATCTGGATCGCCCTCGGCGGCCTGGTCGTCCTCGCCGCCGGTCTGATCTGGCGACGCACCGGCGACCGCAAGGCGTGACAGGGGTTATCCCCGTAGTCAGTCCCCGACCGCGGGAATGACCCTCTCTCCGTAGGCTTCGAGGGTGGCCTCCTGGTCGTCGTGCATCAGATAGACACCGAATTGGTCGACCCCCATGTCACGAAGCTGGCTGAGCTTTTCGATGTGGTCCTCGGCGGTGCCTAAGACGCAGAAGCGGTCGACGATCTCGTCGGGGACGAAGTCGGTCGACGGATTGCCCGACTTACCGTGGTGGTCGTAGTCGTAGCCCTCCCGCGCCCTGATGTAGTCGGAAAGGGCCCTGGGCACCTTGGATTCGTCCTCGCCATAACGTTGCACCATGTCGGCGACATGGTTGCCCACCATCCCCCCGAACCATCGGAGCTGCTCTCGCTGGTGTTCGATGTTGTCCCCGACGTAAGCCGGGGCGACCACGCAGATCTTCACGTCCTCAGGATCCCGACCTGCGTCGGCAGCCGCCGCCCGGACTGCGCTCATGGTCCACTCCAGGACCTGAGGGTCGGCGAGCTGGAGGATGTAGCCGTCGGCGTGACGGCCGATGGTGTCGAGGGCCTTGGGCCCGTATCCGGCTACCCACATAGGGAGATCCCACCCCTCCACGATCCAGGGAATCCGCAGCGGCTTGCCGTTGTAGGTGATCTCGTCACCGGCAACCAGGGACTTGATCACCTCCATCGACTGGACCATGGTCTCCAGCGTGGTCGGTTGAGCCCCGATGTAGCGGAGGGCGGAGTCGCCGCGGCCCATCCCACAGATGGTCCGCTCGCCATGCATCTCG
>CAYZKF010000099.1:0-6691 GCA_964479135.1 uncultured Acidimicrobiaceae bacterium | reverse complement strand
TCCTGGCTTCTCCTTGCCAGATGGACCTTGATGGCTCGGAGCTCCGCGCGCCCCGTTCGACCGACAGACCACCAGGCGATTTCGACCGCGGTCTTGGCCGTATCCTTGCCTGGTGCCTTCCTCCCCGATAGTCGCCGAAAGCGGCGAGCCCATCCGGGCCGAGCTGTTCAGTATCGATAGGCTGGAGCAGTTCGCCAGGAGCCTGGCCACCGCCCACGAGACCAGCGGGCGCCACGGACGGCTGCGACTGATCTCCCGTCGTCTCACCGACAACGGTGAAGTCCTACTCGACTCGTACCGGGAGCTGGCCATCGCCATTCGAGAGGAAGCCCTGCTCACTCCGGCTGCCGAATGGCTGGTCGACAACTTCCACGTCGTCGAGAGTCAGTTGCACGAGATCCGGGAGAACCTTCCGTCTTCGTTCTATCGCCAACTGCCCAAGCTCAAAGGCGGCCCCCTGGCCGGGTACCCCCGGGTCTTTGGCATCGCTTGGGAATACGTGGCCCATCACGACAGCCGATTCGATCCCGAGGCGCTGTATCACTTCGTCGACGCCTACCAAGAGGTCACACCCCTGACGATCGGTGAGCTCTGGGCCATCCCGATCACCTTGCGGGTGGTCCTAATCGAGAACCTGCGGAGGATGGCGGAGGACATCGTGACCGGTCGAAGACTCCGCCGGGAGGCCGACGAGCTTGCCGACGGCTTGCTCGGGGTCGGGGGTGGGGGAACTGCCCAAGCCGAGGGCATCATTGCTCGCTGGGGATCGAAGGAGCTTGCCCAGCCGTTTGCCGTCCAGTTGATCCAGCGACTCCGGGACCATGACCCGGAGACCACCCCGGGCCTGAGATGGCTGTTGGATCGCCTTGCTACCGATCGGGTGACCCCCGACCAGGTGGTGGCCCAAACCCACGATCGCCAGGCGGCCAGCAACGTCACCGTCCGTAACATCGTGACCAGCCTCCGTCATATCTCCTCTTACGAGTGGGCTGACTTCGTCGAGGCAGTCAGCCTGGTCAGCCGAGCCTTGACCCGGCGAAGCTCGTATGGCGAGTTGAGCTTCGCCACCCGAGACCGCTACCGGCATGCCATCGAAGACCTGTCGCGGGCGTCAGGCACCTCGGAGCTCGAAGTCGCCGATGCCGCTTTGCTTCTGGGGGGGACCGAGGGGGCGGATCGTCGCCAGCGCGACCCCGGGTTCTATTTGATCGGGGACGGCAGAGGCCGCCTGGAGAGCGAGATCGGCTTCCGCCCCTGGCCCGGTCTGCTCCTGGCTCGGGCGGTGAGGAGGCACGCGGTGGCGGTCTACCTCGGCGCGCTGGCGGTGGCGACAATCTTGACCCTTGTTCTGCCCGTCCTCACCGTCGAGCCGGGGCCATGGCGCTGGGTGATGGCCCTCCTTGCCTTGATCCCCGCCACCGACCTTGCGGTGACGGTGGTCAATCGAGTGGTCAACGTCTTCGCCCGTCCTCATGAGCTGCCCTCGCTGGCCCTGGTCAACGGACCCACCGAGGAGTTCCGGACCATGGTGGTAATCCCGGCAATGTTGTCGCGCCCCGACCAGGTCGAGGATCTGGTGGAGAGGCTGGAGGTCCACTACCTGGCCAACCCGGAAGGCCAGATTCACTTCGCCTTGCTCACCGACTGGCGTGACGCCGATCAGCCCGAAGTCCCGGGCGACGCCGACCTGTTGGAGGTGGCCACCGCCGGGGTCGACCGGCTCAACCAGAGGCACGGACCGGGGCCGGGAGGAGCCGACCGGTTTCTGCTCCTCCATCGACGGCGGCTGTTCAACCCCGGCGAAGGTCGGTATATGGGTTGGGAGAGGAAACGGGGCAAGCTCCACGAGCTCAACCGGCTTCTCCGGGGGGCGACCGACACCAGCTATCTCCCCTGGCATGGCCAGATCCCCCAAAAGGTGCGATATGTGATCACCCTCGACGAAGACTCGCGTCTTCCCCCGGGGGCTGCCACCCGACTGGCGGCCACCATGGCCCATCCGCTCAACCGGGCCCGCGTCGACGAGCCCCTGGGCCGTGTGGTCGAGGGATACGGCGTCCTCCAGCCACGGGTCACCGCATTCCTCGGACCGGGTGGGACCAGCTTCTTCCAACGGGTGTTCTTCCCCCCCGCCGGAATCGACCCTTATGCCGCGGCGACCAGTGACGTCTATCAGGATCTGTTCGGAGAGGGCTCCTACGCCGGGAAGGGGATCTACGAGATCGACTCTTTCGAGGCTGCCCTCGACAGCAGGATTCCGGAGAACACGCTTCTCAGCCACGATCTCTTCGAAGGCTCGTTCGCCCGGGCCGGTCTGGCGACCAACATCGAGGTCTTCGAGGAGTTCCCCAGTCACTACGAGGTGGCGTTGTCCCGACAGCATCGCTGGATCCGGGGCGACTGGCAGCTTCTTCCGTGGATATTGGGCCGGCACGGGCCCCTTCCACCGTTGGCACGGGTCAAGATGGTCGACAACCTGCGCCGCAGCCTGAGCGGTCCTGCCGCCCTCTTCACCTTGATCGCTTCATTCCTGATACCAGGGGTCCCCGCCTGGCCGTGGACGGTCTTGGTCGCCGTGGCCATGGCATTCCCGGCCCTGCTGCCCTTGTTGGAGCGGATGATCCCGCGTCGTACCACCACCCCGGGAGCGGTGCGGCTCCGACGGTGGCGGATCGATGTCGGACGGGCTCTGGGCCGCGTCCTCCTGGAGGGTGCCTTCCTCGCCCACCAGGCCTTGAGGACCACCGAGGCCATTGTGGTCAGCCTCTGGAGGCTGACGGTCACCCGTCGCGGTTTGCTGGTATGGGTGACCGCCGGCGACGACGAGCGTCAGTTCGGGCTGGAGCGGAATGCCTTCATCAGACGGATGGCACCCTCGATGGTGGTCGGGCTGGCCGGCACCACCGGTGCCATCCTGGCCAAGCCGGAGTCGTTGGTCTATGCCCTGGCATGGTCGGCAATGTGGCTGGCCGCCCCACTCCTCGCCCATTGGGCCAGCATCCCCGGTCGATTGCGGGTGGCGGCTCCGCCGACTCCGGAGGAACGCGCCACGTTGCGTCTTGCCGCCCGCCGCACCTGGAGGTATTTCGAGCGGTTCGTCACCGAAGAAGACAACTGGCTTCCGCCTGACAACTATCAGGAGGACGTGTCGGTGGTCGCTCACCGAACCTCACCCACCAACATCGGCCTCTACCTGCTCTCGGTGGTGGCCGCGCGCGAATTCGCCTGGATCGGGATCGATGAGACGGTTACGCGGCTCGAGTCCACTCTCTCGACGCTGATGCGATTGGAGAAGCACCAGGGGCACTTGTACAACTGGTACGACACCACATCGCTCCAACCCCTTTCCCCTCGCTACGTCTCGACCGTCGACAGCGGCAACCTGGCAGGGCACCTCCTCGCGGTGGCGGAAGGATGCACCAGGCTCCTGGGAGCAGGACCCCCGCTGGGAGTGACCGCCGGGATAAGGGACGCGGTCGAGCTGACCAAAGATGCCGCCGACAGTTTGGCCAGTCTCGAGGTCGACGTGGTCTCGCCGGTCCAGCTCGAACTGGCCCTGGATGAGCTGGCCGACCGGCTCGGCCATCCTGCCGGGACCGGGTCGGCCGACCGCCTGGGCGAGATCGAGCGGGCGGCGGAAACCGTCGCCGACATTGCCCGGGCGCTGGCCGTCGGCTCCGACGCCGGGGATCTGGAGTTCTGGGCGGGAGCCCTCCTGGCGACGGTGCGGAGCTGTCGGGACGATCAGGCGGTGTTTGGTGACCCGGATCGACATCGGGAGGTGCAGGCTCGTCTGGCCAAGGTCGCAGAGGAGACCCGTGGTTTCGTCGAAGACATGGATTTTTCGTTCCTGCTGGATCCCGACAACAACCTGTTGACCGTGGGATACCGGGTCTTCGAGTCGGCGCGAGACGGCAGTCACTACGATCTGCTGGCCTCGGAGGCGCGACTGGCCAGCTTCGTCGGGATAGCCAAAGGGGACCTGCCCCCGGGTCATTGGTTCCGACTCGGGCGATCGATGACCCCGATGGGGACCGAAGCCGCACTGATCTCGTGGTCCGGTTCCATGTTCGAATACCTGATGCCGCTTCTGGTGATGCGGTCGCCTCCCGAGAGTGTGCTCAACACCACCTACCGGGCGGTGGTGCAACGCCAGATCGAGTACGGGGTTGAGCGCCAGGTCCCTTGGGGCATCTCCGAGTCGGCCTTTGCCGCCCGCGATGTAGAGCTCACCTATCAATACCGTGCGTTTGGAATACCCGGGCTGGGTTTCGAACGGGGTCTGAGCGAGGATCTGGTGGTCGCTCCGTACGCCACCATGCTGGCCGCCATGCTCGAGCCGGGTGAGGCCGTGGCCAACCTGGCCCGTCTCGATGAGCTGGGGGCGCTGGGGGCCTACGGCTATTACGAGTCACTCGATTTCACCCCGAACCGGCTCCCCGAGACCGGTGAGCCGGTCCTCATCGAGGCCTACATGGCCCACCACCAGGCGATGTCTCTGGTCGCCGTGGCCAACGTTGTATTGGACGGGTTCGCTCGACGGCTCTTCCACAACGAGCCTTCGGTGAGATCGGCCGAGTTGTTGCTCCATGAGCGGGTGCCACGCGATCTAGAGGTGGCTCGACCCCGTGCCGAGGAAGTGGCAACTTCGGATCGTTCCTCTCGGGAGGTCACCGGGGTGGTTCGCCGGGTGGGCACGCCCCACGGACGAGTCCCCGTCGCCCACCTGCTCTCCAACGGCCGTCTCAGCACGGTGGTCACCTCGGCCGGCTCCGGCTACACCCGTTGGCACGGTGTCGCCATCAACCGCTGGCGGGAGGACATCACCCGGGACCATTACGGCACCTACCTGTTCATCAGGGACGAGTCCGGTCGCAGCTGGTCGGCGGGTTACCAGCCCACCAGGGCTGATCCCGATTCCTATGAGGCGGCCTTCACCGAGGACAAGGTGGAGATCGCTCGCCGCGACGGGAACATCTCCACCAGGCTGACGGTGGTGATCTCGGCGGAGGACGATGCCGAGGTTCGGCGACTCAGCCTCACCAACCTGGGGTCAAAGCCCCGGGAGTTGGAGGTGACCTCGTACGCCGAGTTGGTGTTGGCCCTTCCCCAGGTCGACGACGCTCACCCGGCGTTCTCCAATCTGTTCGTCCAGACCGAGGCGGTGCCAGGCCACGACGCCCTACTCGCCAGCCGTCGAACTCGTTCGGCGGAGGAGGAGCCCATCTGGGCCGGTCATGTTCTCGCGGTGACCGGCGACCTGGTAGGGGGAGTGCAGTACGAGACCGATCGAGCCCGCTTCCTCGGCCGGGGAAACCCGGTTCATCGAGCCGCGGCGATCGACCGACCACTGTCGAACTCGGCGGGGCGGGTGCTGGATCCGATCTTCAGCCTGCGGCGAAAGGTGCGTGTACCTCCCGGTGGCACCGCCCATCTCGACTTCATCACCCTGGTTGCCGGGTCCAGGGTCAAAGCCCTCGATCTGATCGACAAGTTCTCCGATCCGGACTCCTTCGAGCGAAGCTCGACACTCGCCTGGAGCCAGGCACAGGTCAGGCTCAATCATCTCCGGGTCACCCCCGACCAGGCCCACGTCTTCCAGCAGCTCGGCGGCAGCCTGGTCTACTTCGACCCGGCCAGGCGAGCCGCGGGGGTCAAAGCAGGCCCCTCGATCAGCCGCGACAGTCTGTGGCGTCACGGCATCTCCGGCGACCTCCCCATCGTGGTGGTGAGGATCGACCGGCCCGAAGAGAGGGGACTGGTCCGGGATCTTCTCAGGGCGCAGGAGTACTGGCGGATCAAAGGGCTGTACGCCGACCTGGTGATCATCAACGAGAAGCCTGGCTCTTACGCCCGGGACCTCCAGGACACCATCGAAGAGCTGATCCGGGAGCGGGGCCGACTCGTCGGCCAGGCACCGGATGGAGGAGTCTTCCTCCTCAGCGGGCACCTCCTCTCGGATGATGTGCGGGCAACTCTTCTCGCCTCGGGGAGAGCGGTACTGCTCAGTCATCACGGGACGCTGGCCGACCAGCTCGCCCGGCGACCTCCGCCCGAGTCAGCCCCCGTTGTTGTCGAGCCCCCGGTGGCCGGCGGAGCGACCACGGGGACACCTCCCCGGGTCGAGCTCGAGTTTCACAACGGGTTGGGCGGGTTCACCGCCGAAGGAACGCAGTACATGGTGGTCCTGGGCGAGGGTCAGTGGACGCCGGTCCCCTGGGTCAATGTTGTGGCCAATTCGCGGTTTGGCTTTTGCGTGTCGGCGTCGGGATCGGCCTTCACCTGGTCGGAGAACAGTCGTGAGAATCAGCTGACTCCATGGTCGAACGACCCGGTGACCGATCCCCCCGGGGAGGTCATCTACCTGAGAGACGAGGAGAGCGGCGAAGTGTGGGGGCCGACCGCATTGCCGATCCGGGATCAGGACTCCGTCTATGTGGCACGACACGGTCCCGGGTTCTCCGCCTTCGAACACACCTCGCGGGACATCACCCTTCGGCTTCACCAGACGGTTCCCCTGGAGGACCCGGTGAAGCTGTCGCGACTCCGGATTCGCAACAACAGCCGCCGTCGTCGCCGGCTCTCGGTCACCGCCTATGTCGAATGGGTGATTGGGACCTCGAGAGCGGTCCCGACCATGCAGATCGTCACCTCGAGAGAAGTGTCGACCGGCGCCATCCTCGCTCGAAAC
>CAYZKF010000098.1:0-6716 GCA_964479135.1 uncultured Acidimicrobiaceae bacterium | reverse complement strand
CCCGTGAACGGGGGGACACCAGACGGAGCGGGGACACCGCCGTCGCCGCTAGGGGCGGGGCAGCTCGAAGCGGTCGCGGGTGGTGGTGTAGCTGGTCCCCGCCATCCTTCCTACGGCGCGGAGGACCTCTGGATCTACCCGGGTCCCGTCGAGGATGTCGGGTCGAATGTGGATGGCAACCACCTCGCCGAAGACCACCCGGGATCCACCTTGCCCGCCGATGTCGACCCGGCGAGTGAACCGGCATTCCAGATTGGCGGGCGACTCGGCGACCAGCGGGGCGCGGACCACGGCTCCGGCAGTCGGGGTCAACCCGGTCATGGCGAACTCGTCGACCTCAGCCGGAAAGCCCTGCGAGGTCAGGTTCATCGCCTCGGCCACCTCTTCGGAGACGATGTTGACGGTGAACTCGCCTGCCTCCTCGGCCAGTGCCACCGAGTCTTTGGGACGGTCGGGATGACTCCCCCCGGAGAAGATCACCGTGGGCGGGTCGACGGCGACCAGATTGAAGAACGAGAAAGGTGCCAGGTTGAATGTCCCGTCTGCTCGGACCGTGCCGATCCACCCGATGGGACGGGGGACCACCAGACCGGACAACAGCTTGTACCTGTCGACCTCGCTGGCGCCGTCGAGGACGAATACCTGCTTGGAGCCGGTCTCGGTCACAACATCACCTCACGGAGGTGGTCGAGCCGGATCGCCCCGGCCTGGAGCATCCTCTTGTGGAAGTCCTTGCGATCGAAGCTGCCACCGTCCTTGGTCATCGCTTCCTCACGAATGGCGAGAATCTCGCGCTCTCCCACCTTGTAGGAGATCGCCTGGCCCAACCAGCCCAAATACCGCTTGACCTCAGACTCGGCGACATCCCGGGGCTGGAGCCCGACCTTCTCCATGTAGTCCACGGCCACCGGGTAACTCCACTTTGCGCCGGGATGGAGGGGAGCAGCTTCGGGGACGGTCAACTCGAGTTGGCAGCCGATGTCGAGGACCACACGCACCGCCCGGAACAGTTGACTGGCGAGCAGGCCCAGGCGGTATTCCGGCTTCTCGAAGAATCCCAGTTCGTCCATCAGCCGCTCGGCGTAGAGGGCCCAACCCTCCCCGGCGCCGGAGTACCAGACGTACATCCGGTGAAACCGGGAGAGATTCTCCCTCTCCAACATGGCCACTCCCACCTGGAGGTGGTGCCCGGGAAACCCCTCGTGATAGGCGGTGGAGACCTCCTGCCAATAGGGCAGCCTCTCCCGCTCGCCGGGGGCGTACCAGATCGAGCCTGGTCTCAACCAGTCCTCTGACGGCCCGACGTACCAGGCGCCCAGCGCCCCACCCGGGGGGGCCATGTTGACCGTCACCTTCCTGATCTCAGGGGCTACGTCGAAGTGCACCCCGTCAAGCTGGCTGATCGCTTGTTCCTGGATTGCGCTGATGAACTCGACGAACTCCTCACGGGTCGCCGCCGAGCGGGCCGGGTCGGTTTCCAACAACTCGACCACCTCGGGAAGGCTGAGGGAATCGTCTACGTCACCGGCGGTGGCTTCCATCTCCTCGATGAGACGGTGCACCTCGGTCCAGCCCCACTCATAGGTTTCGGTGAGGTCGAGGTCCATCCCCACGAACTCGTCGACTCCTAGGGCATACCGCTCCCGGCCCGCGGCATCGGACTCCCGGGCGAAGGGGAGCAGGTCCGAGCTAAGCCACCCGGCGAACCGGGCACAGGCGGCCCGTGCCGTGTCGACCGCGCTTCCCACCTGATCGGGGTCGGCGCCGGCGGCGGCTGCGGCGGGGATGAAGGCGACGAACCGTGAATCGTCGGCTGCCAGCTCGTCGGCCTGTTCGATGACCGACTCGACCTGGCGACGGGCGGCGACGTCGCCTCCGGCGACCCCGACTGCAAGTGACTCGCTGTACCCGTCGAGCATCACCGGGAAGGCCTCGAGCCGGGCGCGGATCGCATCCCAATCATCCGGGCTCTCGGTGGGCATGACGTCGAACACGTCGCGAGCCTGCTGGAACGGCGAGTAGACGTGGTTCAGGTCCCAGGACCACTTCTTGTGCTCGACCTCGGTGAGCATGGTGTCGAGCCACCCGACGATCACCCGAGCGGCGAACGCCTGGGTGGGCTCGGGGTGGTCGAGATGTGGTACCAACTCGCCACGGGTCGAGCGGTACAGCTCGGCGCGGGCTGCACTCCCTTCCGGGGAGAAGTCGGTGGGCAGATGTTCGCGGCCGGTCACCCCGTGGACCGTGGCCTTCAGCGGGTCGAGGTCGGCATAGGCATCGGTGAGACGGTCGGAGATCTCGAACGGAGTGGTCATGGGCACGCAGGCTAAACCGACCGAGGAGACCACCACAGCCGATACCCTCGGCCCGGTGGACGACCTCATCGAAGTCCGGCCCGACGAGCGCTTCGACATCGACGCCCTGGTCTCCTGGTTGCCGGGCATCCCCGGGATGCCCGATGGGAGGCCCGACGTGACCCAATTCGGCGGGGGCAAGGCCAACCTCACCTATCTCCTCGTCTTTCCCGAGGGCACCCGGATGGTGCTGCGCCGGCCGCCTCTAGGCCCGGTCGCCGAAGGGGCACACGACATGTCCCGGGAGTACCGCGTGCTCTCCCGGCTCTGGAGGGTCTTCGACAAGGCCCCCAAAGCCCTGGCCCTCTGTGACGACCCGAGTGTGATCGGGAGCCCCTTCTTCCTCATGGAGCCCCGCCCCGGGGTAGTGGTCAGAGGTTCGATACCCGAAAGGTTCGGGGGTGGCGGTGACCCTGAGGCCAACCGCAGACTGTCGGTGGTGGTCGTCGACACACTGGCCGAGCTTCACGCCGTCGACCCGGAGCAATGCGGGCTGGGCGATCTCGGCCACCCCGACGGCTACCTGCTCAGACAGGTCGAAGGCTGGTCCCGTCGTTGGGAGAAGTCGCGCCATCAGGACGACCCGGTGGCCGACGAGGTCGGCGACTGGCTGCGGCGGCACCTACCCGAGTCTCCGGAGCCGACCCTTCTCCACAACGACTGGCGGCTCGACAACATGGCGGTCTCCCCCGACGATCCCGGTGTCTGTGTCGCCGTCTACGACTGGGACATGGCCACCCGGGGCGACCCCCTCACCGACCTGGGCACCCTGATGGGGTCGTGGTTCGACCCGGGAGAGGCGCCGGACGAGCTGGGGATGATGCCCACCACCTCATCCGGGTGGATGCGCCGGGGAGAAGCAGTAGCTCGCTACGCCGAGAAGTCGGGGCGCGACCTGTCGTCGATCGACTGGTACCTGGTCTTCGGTGCCTGGAAGATGGGGGTGATCCTCCAACAGATATACATCAGATGGTTGAGGGGCCAGACCCAGGACGACCGCTTTGAAAACCTCGACGAAGGCGCCCGCCATTTGTTCCGTCTAGCCGCCGCCCGCCGGGAATAGCACCCCGAGCACCCACTTCGTGGGTGCGTACCTTTGTACTTTGAACTTCGTACTTCGTACTTCGACCGGACGAGTCCCCCACACGAGCAAACCAAGGACAAGGTTCAAAGTACGAAGTACGGGCATCGGAACGGTCCAGCCAGACCAGCACATCGCCCCCGGCCCTACCGCGAGATCCGGCCGCGGTACAAGTTACAGCCGAGCGAAGCGAGGCCTAGTAGTCGATCCCTCGTTTGGCTGCCACGCCTCGGTCGAAGGCGTGTTTCACCTTGGTCATCTCGGTGACGGTGTCGGCGATCTCGACCAGTTCGGCAGGGGCGTCGCGGCCGGTGAAAATCAGGTTCACCGACTCGGGGCGGTCCCTGATCAGCGTGAGCACCTCCTCCAGGCTGATCCATTCCCAGTTGATCGGGTAGGTGACCTCGTCGAGAACGACCAACTGGTATTCACCGGAGTGGATCACCTCTCGGGCCTTCCGCCACGCCTCGGCGGCAATGGCCTGCGACTCGTCGATGTCCTCGGAGTCCCAGGTGAAGCCGTCTCCGAGTGCCCACCAGTCAATGCCCACCTGACGACCGATCTTCTCCTCGCCGACGCTCCACTCCCCCGACTTGAGGAACTGGACCACTGCAACCTTCCACCCCCGCGCCACCGCCCTCATCGCAGTTCCGAAGGCGGAGGTCGACTTGCCCTTGCCGTCGCCGGTGTTGACCAGCACCAGGGATGGCTGGCGCACGGTTGCCCGGGGCGGCGGCGTCGTCGGGGGGGTCTGCTCGCTCATTGCCTTCTCCTCCATGGCACCACGGTGGGACCATCTTGGTCATCGGTGACACGGATAGAGCCACCGTAGTGGGGCGTCAGGACCTCCTCGGCGAGCACCTGACGGGGACCTCCGTCGGCTGCCACCGTGCCGCCGGAGAGGAGGATGAGTCGTCTGCAGAAGCGACCGGCCAGGGTGAGGTCGTGGATCGCGGTGATCACGGTGAGCCTTTCGTTGTGACGCAACTCGTCGATCACCTCGAGGACCTCGACGGCATGGCCGACATCGAGACTGGCAGTGGGCTCGTCGAGGAGGAGCACCGGGGCCTCCTGCGCCAGGGCGCGGGCGAGGACGGCACGTTGTGCCTCGCCACCCGACAGAGTGCCGATCGGGCGGTCGGCGATCCCATCGAGGCTCAGCTTCTCCAACGCGGTGGCTACTGCCTCACGGTCGGCCCGGCCTTCGCTCCCCAGATACCCGATGTGGGGGGATCTCCCCAGCATGACGTAGTCGGCGACACCCATTTGGTCGGGCATAGACGGTCGCTGGGGCATCCAGGCGATGTCCCGACCCGGGCGTCTCTGACCGTTGCGAAAGCCCACCGTACCGGTCATCTCAACCAGCCCGACGGCGGCCTTGAGCATCGTCGACTTCCCCGATCCGTTGGGCCCGATCAGTCCCACCCACTCGCCGTCGCCGACGGTCACGGTCACCGGGCCCAGGGCCCGGACCCCCGAGTAGGCCACCTCGACGCGGTCCCAGACGATCACCGTAGCCGCCTCGATGTGCGAAGGACCAGGACGAAGAACGGTGCCCCGAAGAATGCGGTGAGCACCCCGATGGGAAGCTCTGCCGGTGCCACCAGTGTCCGGGCGGCGACGTCGGCAGCCATCAAGAACGCCGCTCCGAACAAGGTGGACAAAGGGAGGATTACCCGGTAGCTCCAACCGAAGAGGATCCGGATGGTGTGGGGGACGATGATCCCGACGAATCCGATGAGCCCGCTCACCGACACCGCGGCCGCAGTTGCCAATGTGGCCATCACCACCACCACCGCCCGGACCCCATCGACCCTGACACCGAGGGAACGAGCCTCGTCGTCGCCGACGCTGAGGACGTCGAGGAGCCGGCGGGACCCGACCAGGATGGCCCCGGCCACGATCGCATAAGGCAACATCACCCTCACCTCCCCCCATCCCACCGTGGTCAACCGGCCCAGGATCCACGAGTAGACCTCACGGAGCACGTCGACCTGACGTTGGAGGAGAAAGGTTTGGACCGCGGTGGCGAAGGCACCTACGGCGACACCGGCCAGGATCAGCGAGGTGGTGGTGCGGCCCCCAACTGATCGACCCAGCAGGTAGGTGACTCCGACTGCGACCAACCCGCCGACGAAGGCAAGTGGGGCGACCAGCCACCGGTCAGCGCCGGAGGCGAAGGCGATGGTGGCTCCTAGACCTGCCCCGGCGGCCACCCCGAGGAGGTAGGGATCGGCCAGCGGGTTGCGGAATACACCCTGGTAGGAGGCTCCAGCCATGGCCAACACCGAACCGACCAGGGCGCCGAGGACCACCCGGGGGAATCTGATCTGAAAGAGGATGGTCGACTCGACATCGGTGAGACCGTGGTCCACGTCGACCAGGGGGAGGGCGTCGGCGAGGGCGCCGAGGACCCCCGAGACATGGATCCCGGCGGGGCCGAGAGTGAGCCCGAGCATGGCAGCCACCAAGAAGGCGGCCACCCCGATGAGAACCGGCCTCCAGCCCAGCTTGCTCGATCTCGCCGAGGAGTCGATGGTCACCTACGACTCAGCCATGGGTGAGCACCGCGTCGGCGATGGCGCGGGCCAAATCGACGATCCGAGGGCCCCAGCGGGAGGCGATGTCGGAGTCGAGCTCGATGACTGCTCCCGAACGAACCGCGGTCATCACATCCCACCCCGGGCGCACCGCCACTGTCTCCGCCGACTCGCCGTAGAGGGTGTTGGCCAGGAAGATGAGTTGGGGGTCGGCGATGACGATGTACTCGTTGGAGAGTTGTGGGTATCCAAACCCGTCGGGATCAGCCTCGTCGGCGATGTTGAGCAGACCGAACAACTTGTATAACTCGCCGAAGAAGGTGCTCGAGGTGACGGTGTAGAGGCTGGAGTCGATCTCGTGGTAGTAGGTCAGGCCGAAACCCCGGTCACCGACTTCGGCGGCGATCATGGCCAACTCGGCTTCGATCGCCTGGCTGACCTCGTCCGCACGGTCGGTATGACCGGTGGCCGAACCCAAAACCCCGATTTGGCCGTAGACATCTTTGATCCCGACGGCAGCGTCGAGAAGCAGCACCGGCACGTCGACCGCCTCCAGCCCGGAGATCAGGTCACCAGGGTCGTAGCTGGCAACGACAAGGTCGGGCTGATAGGAGAGGATGGCCTCGAGGTTGGGAGCGAACCCGGAGAGATCGGTGGTCGGTGCCTCGGCCGGGTAGTTCGACTGATCGTCGACCGCCACCACCTGGGGCCCGGCTCCGATCTCGAACAACATCTCGGTGG
>CAYZKF010000097.1:0-6812 GCA_964479135.1 uncultured Acidimicrobiaceae bacterium | reverse complement strand
GGTACGGGGTACGGGGTACGGGGTACGGGGTACGGGGTACGGGGTACGGGGTACCGGGTAGCTACTTGAGCTCTACGGTTGCGCCGGCGGCCTCGAGAGTCTCTTTCGCCTTCTGAGCGGTCTCCTGGTCGACTGCCTCGAGAACGTTGGCCGGGGCACCGTCGACCAGGTCCTTGGCCTCCTTCAGCCCCAGGCTGGTCAACCCTCTGACCTCCTTGATCACCTGGATCTTCTGGGCTCCGGCACCGGTGAGGACCACATCGAACTCGTCCTTCTCCTCGGCGACGTCAGCGCCGCCGTCCCCACCTCCAGCGGCGGGAGCCATGGCCATCGCCATTGGGGCAGCTGCGGTCACCTCGAACTTCTCCTCGAATGCGTCGAGGAACTCCTTCAACTCGAGAACGGTCATCTTCTCGAATGTGGCGAGCAGCTCGTCGGTCGTCTTCTTGGCCATTTGTTTACTCCTCCTCGGCCGATGCGGCCGGGGTCTCGGCGGGTTCGTCGACCGGGGCGGCAGCCTCTTCGGCAGCCTCCGGGGCGATGTCGCCCGATTCTTTCTTGTCCAAAAGCTGGCTGAACAGCGACGCTGCGTCGCTGGTGAACGAGGCGAAGAACCCGGCTGCCTTGAACAGCGGGGCCTTGGCGGCACCGGCGAACTTGGCCAACAGGACCTCCCGAGGCTCGATCTCGGCGAGCCGGGAGACCTCCTCGGGAGAGAGGATGTTGCCCGACAGATACCCGACCTTGAGAACCAGGACGTCGTTGGATCGAGAAAAGTCCTTGAGGGCCTTGGCGGTGGCCACCGGGTCGCGGTTGGCGAACGCCAGGGCAGTGGGCCCCGCCAGATAGTCGTCCAACCCATCGATGCCGGCATCGCCGGCGGCCAGCTTGGCCAGGGTCATCTTGACCACCTTGTATTCGGCTCCACTATCACGCAGTGCCCTGCGCAAGTCCTGGACCGCCTTGACGGAGAGTCCGCGGTATTCGGTGAGGAACACCGCCTCGGCGCTTTCCATCTTCTCTCGGATGTCGCTGACAGCTTGGACCTTTTCTGGTCTTGGCATAAATGCTCCCTAGACATCAACTAAGCCCCTCGCCGATAGACAAAGGGGCTTCGAAAAGCGAACCTGCGCTGGTGGGCTCTCACCCATTCGGTCCGGGGACGCCAGCGGTCTTCGGTCGAGGAGTTGGAGTTGTGGGCGTCATCGTAGAGGGGATCAGGCCCAAGCCCAAAGTGGTGCATACCCGAGGGAGCGTCGCGACATGGTTAGGAGGCACCCCGTATCCCGTACCCGGTACACCGTACTTCGTACTTCGTACTTCGTACTTCGAACCCGTCGAAGCGGTCCTCGACTCCGCAAGAAAAACAAGCCTCTCACGCGACCACCCAACACGCCCCGCCCCGCCGTAACGAGAGGAGGTCGCGGTACGAAGTACGAAGTACAGGCATCGGGCCGCATGCCACGGGTGTAGGTCATCGCCCGCGAAACTCCAGCAGGATCCGGTCGCGGTACGAGGTACAACGAGGGAGCGCAGCGACCGAGAACGGTCATCGCCCCCGGAACTCCAGCAGGACCCGGTCGCGGTACGTGGTACACGAGGGAGCGCAGCGACCGAGAACGCGACCGAGCTAGGAGAAATACTCTCTGACCACCGGGGTCTCACGTGCCCGGAGACGGACGTTGGCTTCCAGCTTCTCCAGGTTCTGTTCGACGGCACGTGCCGCCTCGGGGATGGGGTGCTCGGAGAGGAACGCCTTGACGTTGGCGGCCACCTCGGGCTGGGACAGAGCCGAGATACCCT
This sequence comes from uncultured Acidimicrobiaceae bacterium, assembly GCA_964479135.1. Taxonomy (GTDB): domain Bacteria; phylum Actinomycetota; class Acidimicrobiia; order Spongiisociales; family ZC4RG35; genus ZC4RG35. Next base: position 5,009 of record CAYZKF010000097.1, on the reverse strand, counting down.
CCACCACCCGGAGTCGTGTCATACCCGGCATGACACCGAGGACCGCGTCCCAGCGGGAGGATGCGTTGTTCCATGCCGCGGGACCTCCTTTTCCCATGAGCAGCCGGGCGAAGACCCAAAACCCGTCCTGGTTGCGGATCTCACCCTCGACGATCTTGTCCATGGTCGACACCGCCAGATCCTCGACCGGCACTCCCGCCACAGACCGGAGGTAACGCACCTGGTCGAGCGGGGTTGACGCCTTCTGGTAGGTGCTCCACAGCCGGTTGTAACCGTCGGCGTCGGCGAACCGGGCGTATACGGTGAGCGCCGCGGTGGCCACCTCCGGGTCGGGCGAGCCTCCGGCGATCAGCTCGTCGACGATGGCCCGGGACCGGGCAATTGCGTCGGGGTCTTCGCCGAGAACACCCATGGTGGCGATCAGATCTCCGCGCAACTTGCGGTCGAGGTCGCTGTCAGCACTCGTCGGCTCCCATCCGAGCCTGGTCAGCGTCGGTCCTACCAGGGACCGGACGAAAGCCTGGAAGGCGGGGCGTACCGACTCGTCGAGTGCATGATGTTCGATGGTTCCCAGGCCTCCGGTGATCACCGACCAGATCGCCTGCTCCTGCTCCCCGGTGAACCCGGAGATCAGGTCGAGGAAACTGGAGGCGTCGACCTGTCCGCTGCGGACGAAGGCCAGGGTGTCCGAAACCAGTGTGTATCGCTCGATGTCATCGAGGTGGTCGATGTTGGCGAGAAGACCGGCGAACAGGTCTTCGGAGTAGCTGGTCCGGTAGAACCCGTGCCCCCCGCCGTTGCCCACCACCCACTCGATGGCGCCTTCGACCGGGACCACCATCTCGTCCTCATCGAGGAGGACCTTGTGGTTGAACGGATCGCCCGCCGCCGAGCCGCGCAGCTGGACCGGGACCTTCCAAATGGTGGTGTCGGTCTCGTCGGGGATGACCAGGTACCGGCGCTGAGCGAGACGCACTCCGCCATCGACCGGTTTGACCTCCACCTGGGGAAAGCCCCGTTGATAGACCCAGGTGTTCATGATCTCGCTCACCGGCCACTCCGAGGCACTGTCCAACCCTTCCCAGAGGTCACCGGTGATCGTGTTGGCATATGCATGCTTGCGCAGGTAGTTGCCCACTCCGGTGCGGAAGTTCTCTACCCCGATGAACTCGTCGGTCATGTGGAGGACGGCTGACCCCTTCCCGTAGGTGATGGCGTCGAACATCTGGTCGACTTCCTCAGGAGCGTTGACCTCGAACTCGATCGGCCTGGTGCTGGCCAGCTGGTCGGTCCCCATTGCCCAGGGGACCTCGAGATTGGCGAAGGTGAGCCACCTCTTCCACTCGGGCCGCATCGCCGCCGTGGCTTTCATCTCCATGAACGAGGCGAAAGCCTCGTTGAGCCATGCCCCTTCCCACCAGGCCATTGTCACCAGGTTGCCGAACCACTGGTGGGCCACCTCGTGGCCTATGACGTCGAGGCTGTTCTGCAACTCCGCCTGGCTGGCCTTTGTCTTGTCGATGACCAGATAGGCGTCGCGGTAGGTGATCAGGCCGACGTTCTCCATGGCTCCTGCGGCGAAATCGGGGATGGCGATGTGGTCGAGCTTGTCGCCCGGGTAGGGGATCCCGTAATAGTCGGACAGGTACTCGAAGCAGAACACCGCGTTTTCCAGGGCAACCTCGGAGAGGTGGAGGTTCCCCTTGGGGACGATCACGCGGATCGGTGTGCCCCTGACCACCACGGGCTCGGTGGCTTCGAAGGGCCCGGAGATGAAGGCCAGCAGATAGGTGGACATCTTCATGGTCTCGGCGAACCTGAATTCGACCTTGCCGTCCCTGGCTACCCGCTCCAGCTCGCGGGAGTTCGAGTAGGCCTCCAGCCCTTCGGCGACGATCATCGTGGTCCGAAAGGTCGCTTTGAAGTCGGGCTCGTCCCAACAGGGGAAAATGCGACGGGCGTCGGTCGACTGACATTGTGAGGTGGCGATCGGGTGCTCGACCCCGTTGGCGTCCTTGAAGGTCGATCGGTAGAGGCCTTGGAGTTGATCGTTGATCTCCCCGGTGTAGTCGATGACCAGCCGGTGGCTGCCCGGAGTGATCTCGTTCTCCAGGCTCAACGTAGCCCTCTCGTACTTCTCGTCGTATGAGATGCCCGAGATCGCTACCCGACCCGTGTTCGAGGTGAGCAGAGCTTCTTTGATGTCGATGTCCGCGGTGTTGAGGACAATCGCCGAGGATGCCTCGGTGACGGTGAGGTCGATCCCGACCTGCCCGGAGAAAGTAAAGGTCTCCAAGTCGAGGTCGAGCGTGATGTCGTAGTGGTCAGGGGCGATGTTCCGGGGCAGGCGGAACGAGCTTGCAGGCAAGATGGAAGCCTCTCAGTTCGGTGACCCGGGAATGGTACCGGTGCTTCCCTGGTGAAGAAAGTGGGACCTTGCATTGGCACCGCTTACCCTTCCACCCGATGAGTGGTCAGCGCAAGACGGTCCTGGTCTCGCTTCATGGTGCAGACCGACCCGGAATCTCCGCCGGTCTGATGGCAGTGCTCGCCGAGGGCGAGGCCGAGATATACGACATCGAGCAGATCGTGGTGAGAGGACGTCTCACCCTCGACGTGTTGATTGGCGTGGCCGTGGAGAAGGCTACGGTTCGGGATCTCCTCTTCTTCGCCTGGGAGAACGAGCTCCACATCGAGTTTGAGGTGGTCGATCCGACCCCGACCCCGATCAAGCGGATGTCTGTGGTCACCATCATCGGCTCCAAGGTCGGCGCCGAAGAGTTCGGGGCCGTTGCCTCGGCGGTGGCCGAGGGAGGGGCCAACATCGAGCGGATCTTCCGGCTCTCGCGCTACCCGGTGGTCAGCTACGAGTTGACCATCTCCAGCGGAGACATCGAACAGATCACTTCGTCCCTGGTCGCCTTCGCCGCTTCCAGCCCGGTCGACGTGGCCATCCAGCCAGACGGTTTGGGGCGGCGGGCCAAGAGGATGGTGGTCATGGATGTCGACTCGACACTCATCCAGGAGGAGGTGATCAACCTCCTCGCCCGGGAAGCGGGAGTCGAGGACAAGGTGGCCGAGATCACCGCGTCGGCAATGGCCGGCGAGATCGACTTCGAGCAGTCCTTACGGGAGAGGGTCTCCCTGCTCGCCGGGCTTGAACAGGAAGCCCTGTGGAATGTCGCCGCCAACATCACCCTGACTCCGGGTGCTCGCACTCTGATCCGCACCCTGCAGAGATTGGGGATCAAGACAGCCATCGTCTCCGCCGGGTTCACCAGGTTCACCAGCGCGCTGGCTGAGCAACTGGGGATCGACCACTCGCTGTCCAACACTCTCGACATCAAGGAGGGGGTGCTCACCGGGGGTCTGGTCGGCGAACTGGTCGACGGCCCGAGGAAGGCGAAATTCGTCGAGGAGATCGCCGCCGCCGAGGGGATCCCGTTGGATCAGGTGGTGGCGATTGGCGACGGTGCCAACGACCTCGACATGCTGGCGGTGGCTGGTCTGGGTATTGCCTTCAATGCCAAACCGATCGTCACCGAACAGGTCGAGACCTCATTGTCGGTCCCTTTCCTGGATGCCATCCTCTTCCTTCTCGGGATCCAAAGGGAGCATGTAGAGGCCGCCGACGCCTTCGACCCCGGGTTCGACCAGCCACCCCTATTGCAGATCCCCGAGCTACCACCTGCGTAGCAGTCCATACGGGAGTGCGTATTTCGTACTTCGTACTTCGTACTTCGACTAGCTGATCGTCGAGCACTTCAGGCCCTCGGCTCCTTTGGTGTCGCCCCGTTTACGGTGGGACCGACGGCACGGAGGGGGAACCGGAGCTCAGGTCCAGTCGTGGTGGTGCCACACCCCGCGGGGGGTGTCGATCCGCTCGAAGGTGTGGGCGCCGAATAAGTCGCGTTGGGCCTGGATCAGGTCGGCGGGGAGCCGGGCCGATCTCATTCCGTCGAAGTAGGCGAGGGCACTGGAGTAGGCGGGGGCGGGGATCCCCGAAGTCACAGCTCCGGCCACCACCTTCCGCCAGGGCTCCTCGGCGGAGCGAAGCGCTTCGGAGAAGAAAGGCGCCAGACTGAGATCACCGAGTCCGGGGTCGAGTCGATATGCCGCGGTGATGTCTTCGAGAAACTCCGCCCGGATGATGCATCCGGCCCGCCACAGGGAGGCCACCGACCCGGGGTCGATCTCCCACCCGTATTCGGCCGATGCCGCTCCCATCAGGCGGAATCCCTGGGTGTAGCTGACTATCTTTGAGGCGTAGAGGGCAGTTTCGATATCGTCGAGGGCAACTCCCTCCAGGGGTGTCACCGCGGTGTCGAACAGCCTGGCGAGCCCTGCCCGCCGGTCGGGATCCGAGGAGACGATCCGGGCGTAGACCGCTTCGGCGACCAGGGCGGTGGGTTCGGCCAGGTCCATAGAGGCGATCACCGTCCATTTGCCGGTTCCCTTTTGACCGGCGGCATCGAGGATCAGGTCGATCAGAGGCTGCCCGTTCTCGGTGGTGTTGAGGATGGCGGCGGTGATCTCGACCAGATAGGAGCGCAGCTTCCCCCGGTTCCACTGCTCAAAGACGTCACCGATCTCTCCGGGAGCCATCCCCAGGCCCCGCCGCATCAGGTCGTAGGCCTCGGCGATCACCTGCATGTCCCCGTATTCAATCCCGTTGTGGATCATCTTGACGAAATGGCCGGCTCCTTCGGGGCCCACCCAGTTGCAGCAGGGCACCCCGTCGGGAGCCACCGCGGCGATCGACTTGAACATCTCGTCAACGACCGACCACGCCTCGGGATCGCCCCCGAGCATGATCGAAGGCCCATAGCGGGCGCCCTCCTCGCCTCCCGAGATACCAACCCCGAGGAACCTGATCCCATGCTCGGCCAACGCCCGATGACGACGGTTGGTCTCGGTGTACAGGGAGTTGCCCCCGTCGATGATGACATCCCCGGAGTCGAGGAGCGGCACCAGCTCGTCGATTACGGCATCGACCGGTGGCCCGGCCT
>CAYZKF010000096.1:0-6812 GCA_964479135.1 uncultured Acidimicrobiaceae bacterium | reverse complement strand
AGTACCCTCCACGACCTTGACGGCAAGACACCGCAACTCTTCTTCTCCTGACCAGGCGCGAGTCGGTCTCCTGGTCCTGGTGATGGTGATAGCGCTGATCGTCGGGGTGGTGTTCTTCAGGGGGGGCGACCAGGAAGGCGGTCCCACCACCACTCAGGCGGCGGGCGAGACCACCACCGAGCCTGGTGAGGGCTCCACCACCGATCCCGGGTCGACGACTCTTCCCGGGCCGGTCCTCCCCGAACTGCAAGGTGTCGAGCTGGAACTGGTCTACGAAGGGTTCCGCCAGCCGGTCGGGATCACCGCTCCACCCGGTGACGATCGTCTCTTTGTCACCCAGCGGGTCGGGGTGATCCGCATCCTCGACGAAAACCGTGAGCTGGTCGACCCGGCCTTCCTCGACATCACCGACCGGGTCCTCGCCGGTGGGATCGAACAGGGATTGCTCGGCCTGGCCTTCCATCCCGACTATGCCAGCAACGGCCGGTTCTTCGTCTATTACACGGCCCGCCCCAACATCCGCCGTCTCTCCGAGTTCTCGGTCCTGACCACCGATCCCAACCAGTCGCTCCCCAGCAGTGAGAAGGTGATCTTCCAGTTCTCCCAGCCGGAGAACTCGGCCGACATCCGCCACTACGGGGGCAACGTCCTCTTCGGCCCCGACGGATTCCTCTGGGTCTCGTCGGGTGACGGTGCCGACTCCCGGGCTCAGGGCCAGGACCCCAACACCATCTTCGGCACCGTGATGCGCATCGATGTCGATGGTGGTGACCCCTATACCGTCCCGCCGGACAATCCCTTCGTCGCCGGGGGTGGCGCCGGCGAGGTGTGGGCCTACGGGCTGCGCAACCCGTGGCGCTTCTCCTTCGACCCGGTCGACCGGCTGATCTACATCGCCGATGTCGGCCACAACACCCGTGAGGAGGTCAACGTCGTCCCCTACGAGCAGGGCGGCGGATACAACTTCGGTTGGTCGGACATGGAAGGCGACCGTTGTTTCCACCTCTCCGGCTGCGACCCGGACGACTACACCAGCCCGACACTGGTCTACCTGCATCGCAACGCCGCGGGCGAGGTGGTCACCGATCGGGGCTCGGTCACCGGCGGCTTTGTCTACCGGGGCGCCGAGATCCCAGAGCTCCATGGCACCTACTTCTACAGCGACTGGGTAGCCCAATGGATCAAGTCGTTCCGCCTCGTCGAAGGAGAGGTCACCGAGGAGCGGGACTGGACAGACGAGTTGGGTGGGCCGGTCGGCGGGGTCACCAGCTTCGGGCTCGACGGACACGGCGAGCTATACCTGGTGGTCTTCGAGGGCAGGGTCTACAAGTTCACCGCAGTCCGCTAGCGGTCGGGGCACTAGCCCGGATCGGGCAGCTCGATCACCTCTCCCGGGTAGATCAGGTCGGGATCGCCGGATCGGAGTTGACCGCGGTTGACCTCGATCACCGTTTTCCAATAGGGACCGGTCTCGGCGTTGGTCGCCGGCCGTCCCGTCATGGCGCCGAGATGACGAGATGAGATCTTCCACAGGTGGTCCCCCTTCTCGACAACGACGGTGTCCACCGAGTGTGGCGACTCCCCCGACCCGGGACCGGCTCCGAACGGCAACCTCACCGGCTCGGACCCGGTGGCACTGCCCGGCCCTCCCAGCACGATGGCGACGATGCCGACGGCCAGGAGCGCCACCGGTAGGGCATCACTTCTCATGATGCAAACCTATGTCCGGGAATAGCTCTCGGGAAGAGGGTTACGATGATGGCTCACCCATTTGGAGAGCAATGAGAGTCCGAATCGGAATCGCCGACACCGACAAACAGATCGAACTCGAGATCGACGATGTCGACACGTTCAAGAAGGAGATCGAAAAGGCAGTCGCCGATGGCGGTCTCGGCTGGTTCACCGACGCCAGGGGACGTAGCGTCGGGATCCCGGCTCAGAACGTGGCGTTCATCGAGATCGACGACGCCGGAACCACCACTGCGGTTGGATTCGCTCCGGCGGTTTAGGTTCAGACCGCGCGGCGACGGCGCTCGGCCAGCCAGCGCTTGCGGAGCCGGCGACGGTCGTCTTCGGCGTAACCGCCCCAGACTCCCGATTCCTGGTTGGTCTCCAGGGCGTACTGGAGACAGTCCTCCTGGACAGGGCAGGTGCCACAGATGGCGATGGCGGCCTCGATCTGATCCACTGCCGGACCGGTGGTGCCGACGGGGAAGAACAGGCTGGGCTCGGAATCCCGGCAAGATGCCAGGTCCCTCCAGTCGGTAGTGGTGATGGTGGTGAGCACGCTCGTGTTTCCTTAGCTTGTGAGATTTTTCACAAAGGCCCCCGAAGAAAAATTCGGGCACCGGTGGGATTTCCATGGCGGACTGTACTGTCCGGACACAAATCTGTAAACACTTTTTCTTGGATAATTGATGCCCGGAATCTCACAAATAATTGGCCATCGCGGCTGGTCAGCACGTTTTCCCGACAACACCCTCACCGGCCTGTGGGCAGCCTCAGCGGTGGCTGACCGGGTCGAAGTGGATGTCCGGCGGTCGGCCGACGGAAAGCTGGTCCTCTCACACGACCCGATGGTCGGGGATTTCGAGGTGGCGACGACGGTCTGGTCGGTGCTGGCCGAGGTCGATCTCGAAGCGGGACATCGGTCTGTCCTACTCGACGAGGCCCTGGGCTCATTGCCCGACACTCGATTCCTCATCGAGATCAAAAACGAGCCTTACAACCGGGGATTCGAGCCCGATCACCGGCTGGCCCTCGAGGCCGCCGAGCGGGCCCGGCCCGGCGATCTGGTGACCTCGTTCAATTGGGCCAGCGTCGACCGGGTCCGGGAGACCTTCCCGGAGGTGGCCACCGGCGTGGTCGCTTTCGCCGAGTCGGTTGCCGAAGCCGTGGCCAGGAGCCACTCCATCGGCCACCAGGCGGTGGTGGCCGAGCACCGCACCGGGTTCGAGGTTCTGGGTGGCGCTCTGGGATCGGGGCTAGAGGTTTATGTATGGACGGTCAACGACCCGGGTCTGGCCGGTGAATTGGCTGCCATCGGGGTGTCAGGCATCATTACCGATGAGCCGGACTTGATCCGGAACGCTGTGGAGCGCACCGATGACCATTGAGGAACAACTCGCTGCCGAGCTTCGGGAGGCGATGAAGGCCAAAGACGCCCCGAGGCGGGACGTGATCCGCCAGGTCCAGACCGAGGTCTCAACGGCGAAGAGCGACCCCGGCTTCTCCGGCGAGGTCGACGACGATCTCTACCGCAGGGTCATCACCTCCTATGTGAAGAAGATGGACAAGTCGAGGTCGGAGTACCTGTCGTACGGGGAACGTGGTCGAGCGATGGCTGACAAGCTCGGCTTTGAGATCGACTACCTGAGTCGATGGCTGCCCTCCAAGATGGCAGAGCCGGAGACGAGGAGCCTGGTCCGGGCCACCATCGCCGGTTTGGGCGTCGCCGGCGACCCCAAGGCTGCCGGGCGGGTCACCGGTGCCCTGATGAAGGCGCATGGGTCGGAGCTCGACGGCGCCATGGTCAGCCGGGTCGTCGCCGAAGAGCTGGCCTCCTCAGAGAACTAGTTGCAGTGGCCCGGAGTTGAAGCTCCCCGACTTCGATCCGATGCTGGCCACACCGTGGCCCACGCCGTTTGACGACGATGACTGGTGGTTCGAAGTCAAATGGGACGGCTATCGAGCGGTGGTCGGGTCGGTCGAGGGCAGGGTCCGGGCGCGTTCCCGGCGAGGTCTCGACCTCCTCGGGCGTTTTCCCGAGCTCTCCGACCTCGACATCCCCGACGGGGTGGTCGTCGACGGCGAGGTGGTTGCCTTCGACGACCAGGGTCGTCCGTCGTTCTCCTCCCTCCAGGCGGGCAAGGCGGTCAATCTGGTGGTCTTCGACATCCTTTTCCGGGGAGAGGACCTCACCGCAAAGCCCTATGTCGATCGGCGAGCAATGCTTGCCGATCTCGGGCTGTCGTCACCGATCGTGGTTCCCGAGCCGACTGCGGCGATTGGCGCCGTGCTGTTCGAAGCGGTCACCGCCCAGGGTCTCGAGGGGATCGTGGGGAAACGGGGCGAATCCCGGTATCTGCCAGGTCGGCGTTCTCCCGATTGGCGCAAGATTTCGGTGCGTCGACGGCTCCGCGCCGTGGTCGGTGGGTACCTTCCCGGGGAAGGGTCCCGGGCTCACACTTTCGGTTCGGTTCTGGTCGGCTTGTTCACCGACGAGGGGCTCCATTGGGTGGGCGCGGTCGGCTCCGGTTTCGACGAGGCAACCCTCGCCGCCTTTCACCAGACCATGGGTCAGATGGAAAGACCGACCAGCCCTTTTGTCAACCAGATCACCGTTCCGGGAAAGCCGGTATGGGTCGAGCCGGTGATCATCATCGACGTCGAGTACAAAGAGTGGACCCGCGACCACCGACTCCGGGCTCCGGTCTTCAAAGGGGCCGATGGCGGAGACCCTGATGATGTCACCTGGGACACCGAAGGGCCCGGTGGTCTGGCGCCCAGTTAGTTTGAGGCTGTCTCCGAGACCGGAGTATCAGCCGGCTTTGGCCTTCTGTTTGGTCTTGGTCGCCTCGACCGAAGCTTTGAGGGCTTCGAGGAGGTCGACCACCTTGGTCGGCTCTGGTGACGCCGGGGCGACGATCTCCTCGCCGGCGACCTTTTTGGCAGCCAGTTCCTCGATGGTCTCGCGGGTCCGGTCGACATACTCCGATGACTCGAAGGGGCGGGTCAGGTTGTCGATGATCATCGCTGCCATCTCGACCTCTTCAGGGCGGACCTCGACTTCGGCCTCCAGCTCTTCGAACTCGGCGTTGCGCACCTCGTCGGGCCAGTACATCGTCTCCATGACGATGATTCCGTCTTTGGCTCGGAGTGTCGCCAACTGCTGCTTGTCCCGTATCGAAACCTTGGCGATCCCCACCCGCCCCTTGTCACCGAGGGCCTCGGCAAGGATCCGGTAGGCCTTGACACCGGTCTTCTCCGGTGACAGGTAATAAGACGACTTGTACATCATCGGGTCGATCTCCGACTCGTCGACGAACTGGACCACATCGACCAGCTTGTTGCCTTCGGTGTTGGCTGCGGCCAGCTCCTCGTCGGTGAAGACCACGTAGCGGTCCTTCTCGAACTCGTATCCCTTGACGATGTCGTCCCAGACGACCTCTTCGCCATCGGTCTCGGCCACCCGCTTGTAACGGATCGGCGAGTGGTCGCTCTTACGAAGCTGTTTGAAGCGTGGGGTCTTGTTGTCAGTGGCGGTGTAGAGGCCAACCGGGATGGTGACCAGCCCAAAGTTGATGGCGCCTTTCCATATAGCTCGCGGCATAACGCGGAGTGTATGCGACCTGTGGGACAGAGTCGGATAGAGGCGTCTACCCTGCCGCCGAGCCGATGGGAGATCTGGAAGCGGTCAAGAACCCACGTGGCCGATCCGGGGGCCTCCCCGATCAGGTCGGGCAAATTCTTCGGTTGGCTTCGGTTCTCTTCTTCCTCTATGTGTTCCTGGTCGGGGTGAAGTCCCTCGAGATCGGGATCAGCTCCCTCGGGGAGAACCTGGTCGAGTCGGTGTTCGCCGCGGTGGCCAGTCCGATCACCGCTCTGGCGGCCGGGGTCCTGGCCACGGTGCTGGTCCAGTCGTCTTCGGTGTCGACCGCGGTCATCGTGGGCCTGGTCGGGGCCGGGGTGATGTCGGTGGAGGCGGCGGTGCCCATGGTGATGGGGGCCAACATCGGCACCACCGTCACCAGCACCCTGGCGGCTCTGGGGCACATCCGCCAGTCCTCCTATTTCGAGCGGGCTTTTGGCGCCGCCACCCTCCATGACGGCTTCAACCTGCTTTCAGTGGCCTTGTTCCTCCCCCTGGAGATTGCCTTCGGTGTGATCACCTGGTCCGCCCGGGCCCTCGAGGATCTGGTCGACGGGGTTTTCCCCTCGGCGGGCTCGGCGGGTAGCTCGGTGATCCGCGACGCGGTCTCTGCCCCGGTCAATTGGATGCGGGGGGTGTTCGACGGGTTCGGCTGGTCGAGGGCGATGGGCGCCATCCTCATCTTTGTCGGGCTCGGGTTCATCTTCCTCGGGCTGGCCCGGATCACCCGGGGGATGAAGGCCTTGATCTCCCGTCGTCTCGAAGGCGCGGTCAACACCGTGTTGTCCAAAGGTGGAGGCTGGCTTGCGGTTCTCATCGGGATGCTGATGACCGTGGCGGTTCAGTCCTCGTCGATCACCACCTCGATCATGGTCCCCTTGGTGGCCGCCGGGCTGCTCACCCTCCCCAACGCCTTCCCGGTGACCGTCGGCTCCAACCTGGGGACCACGGTCACCGCCCTGATCGCTTCGACGGCCTCCGAATCCCCGGAGGCCCTGGCGATCGCCCTGGCTCACGTCAGCTTCAACCTGCTCGCCACCCTCGCCTTCTTCGCCGTCCCGGCAACCCGCCAGCTCCCCCTGGCTATGGCCAGGACCATGGCCCGGTTGGCCATCGCCAACAAGACCTGGGTGGCGGTTTATGTGGTCGGGACCTTCATCGTGATGCCTGTGCTAATACTGGTCCTGTTCTAGGAGGCCGCTTTGTTCTCGATATTCAAAGAAGCCGATTCCCTCAAGGGGGTCGAGTCGCAATTGGACACCATGCTCTCCGATTGCAGCCGGATGTATTCACTGGCCACCTCGGCCATTTTCGGCGAGGCTGCCCCGGACGCGGTCAACGAGGAGTTGTGGTCTCGAGACAAGGAAGTCAACCGCGCCGAGCGGGCGATTCGTCGTGAGCTGCTCATCCACGGAACGGTGCGTCACGCTGAGATCGAACA
>CAYZKF010000095.1:0-6815 GCA_964479135.1 uncultured Acidimicrobiaceae bacterium | reverse complement strand
ACCCACAGTCTCATCAGGAGGGCTCAACCAATCACACCATTCCGCCAGGGACAACGTCCCCGGTTGTCACAGTTAGTGGTCGGGGCACTAGTGGTCCATCCCTAGCCTTGGCGCCACAGTGGCCACCTTGCCCGCTTCCGCGCTCCGCCCCGGTGTACGCGCCCTCGGCGAACTCCGCAACCGGATCACCCGGGCAGCCACCGAGCCGTTCGCCCACGCCCCCTACCCACTCGCCAACACCCTGGATCACGCCGGGGACACCGGCCTGTTCGGCCCCGAGTCGGTGTCCTGGCCGCTGATGGCCGACATCGCCACCCTGGTTGGGGGGATTCGGGCCCTTCTCATCCAGGCGGCCCACCCCGAGGTGGTAGCAGGGGTGGGCGACCATTCCAGATACCGGGAAGACCCCTTGGGAAGGCTGTCACGCACTTCGTCCTACGTCACCGCCACCACATTCGGCGCCATGCCCGAGGTTGAGACCGCGGTCGAGACCGTGAGGAGAATCCACTCCTCGGTAGTCGGCGTTTCTTCGCGCGGCGTGGCCTACGACGCCGCGGATCCCCACTTCTCCGCCTGGGTTCACAATGCCCTCACCGACTCTTTCCTCGCCGCAAACCAGGTGTACGGAGCCGCAGCGCTGACCTCTGCTGACGCTGACCGGTTTGTCGCCGAGCAGACCCGAGTCGGGGCCCTCCTCGGGGCCGACCCGATGCCAACAACCCAGGCGGGACTGGCACATTGGCTGGCGGAGCACCCCGACATCGGTCCCTCACCGGAGATGACCGAAGCGGTCGACTTCCTCACCGACCCTCCTCTCGAGCGTCCTGTCAAGGTCGGGTACCGAATGCTCCTCGATGCCGCGGTAGCCACCCTCCCCATCCGTCTCCGCTCCGTCCTCGGGCTGAGGGCACGTCGACAGGCGACCGTGGTTGGCAAGTCGATGGTGTCGACTCTCCGCTGGGCGCTCGGCTACTCACCTTCGTGGAACCTGGCCCTGATCCGCGTCGGCGAGCCAATCCCACCTGGCATGTTCCGCCAAGACCCACTCGCCTCCCGCACCTGACGGTCTCCCCGGCGCCGCGGCTCAGGGGCGTTTTAGGAGAGTGAAGGTCCCGTCGATCTCCACGGTCCAGCCGTCGTCGAGGGCCTGCTCCACCACCACGTTGATCTCCTCGATGTCCTGGCGGGTGTCGATGGCCAGGTACTCGATGATCTCCGGTTCTGGAGGAGGTGGGAGTCGCCCGTCGACACCCCAGAACCGAGGGGAGAACGGGTTGGGGGCCATGAAGATCTGGGTTCGATGGGCGAGATGAGGGGCGATGGTCCATGTCGCGGTGACCGCGGCATCGTCGGGGATGGCGGCGAGCAACTGTTCGAATTCGACCCTCTCCGAAGCGACAAGGCCCGACCACAACCCGTACCGGGTAACCAGTTGGGGGCCGACCGCTGCCAGCCCGATCAGCGAGACTGCCAGGGCGACCACAAGCACCGACCTGACCCCGCCGGGCGGTCCCTTCCCGGCCCGGCCCGGACGTTCGAGTCGTCGCGCCAGACGAGACGCCCCAAGGGGGACGGCAATCGCCAGAACCCCGAGGAGGTAGGCGGTGTAGTGCCATTGGATCTCATGCTGATACCCGTGTGAGCTGGCCAGGTTGGCCAGCGTTATCGGAAGACCGATGAGGAGAAGACGTGGCGCCCACAAGGCGAGGCCCGCGGGAAGCAGGATCGAGGGCAGGTAGAGAGCTCTCGACCAGGTCGCCAGCTCGCCTAGATCCCATGTGTACCGACTGGAGTAGACCAGCTCCCCTGTTGGCGAGAAGCCGGGAAGGACGACGAGGAGCGAGAGCGCTTGGATGGCAACGGCCACCCCGATCAGAGCGACCGCGTGTTTCCTCGATTCCCGCCACCGCCACCACATGTAGATGGCGTAGGGAACCACCACCAGACCGGCGTCCTCCTTGGCCAACAGCACCAGGCCGACGAGGACCACGGCGAGGAGGTAGCGATGTCTCCGCGCCGCCAGGTAGGAAGCGGGGAGCAAGGCAATGGCAACCGTCTCCGGGTGAAAAGCGTCCCAGGGCGTCCACACCATCGCCGGCATCACCAGGACGGTGAGACCCACCACCACACCGTGCCAGGGCCGCAGCCCTTCGAATCGGGCGATGCGATAGGTCAGCCACCCGGCGATCGCCGGTGCCAGTGCGGTTATCAGGATGAGATACCTGGCGTCGGGCCACACCCAGTAGACCGGGACGAAGAGGAACATCAGGTAGGAGGCGTGGTCGGCGAATAGGTGGAGACCCCGCAGGGTGACAAAAGGCTCTTCGCCAACCGAGAGCAACCAGAGTCCCTGGTCGAAGATCCCGATGTCGAAGGCACCGAACCCGAGCCCGTTCCAGCGGTGCAGGGCCAGGTATCCCATCCACGAGAACCAAAACAGGCAGATCACTGCCATCGTTCGGGCCGCGCGCCGCTCCTGGTCCCGCCGGGCAATCCCGGTCGAACCCGACCGAGAATCGCGGGCGTCGGAGGTGATCATCTGCCGCCTCACGTTTCGATGACCCACAACTCGTTGACGGGTTCGAAGCCGAACCAGGCGGCACCGACGTATTGGATACCTTCCGGGACGACGATGATCTCGGCGTCGGAGGCAAGGGGAGGCAGCCCTTCGTCGAGCAGATCCCGCCTCGGACGACCGACAACCTCAACGAGCGCCCCCTTCCCGGCGAGAACCCCGCCGCCGGGATCCCCGAGCAGGCTCACCGCCCCACTCGAGATCAACGACCGGAGCTCGACACATCTCGGCTTGACGGGGAGGGCGCGGTCCCAAAGCTCAGTGATCACCGGCGAAATCTACCTGTGACGGAGCCACAGACCTGTCCGGCGGGACGAGGAAGGTCGGGCAGGCTCGGGCGTCGAGACGATTAGATTGGAGCGACCTTGGATAGCGCGTTCCTCCAGATGGCAGCCATTCTCGCTGTCGCCGCCATCTTGGGAACACTTGCCGTTTCCCTACGGCAGCCCTTGATCGTGGCCTTCATCGGCGTGGGACTGCTGGTGGGCCCGGCAAGTCTGGGGTGGGTGCATCCCGGGAGTGAACTCGATCTTCTCGCCAGCCTGGGAATCGGCATCTTGTTGTTCCTCGTGGGGTTGAAGCTGGACCCTCAACTGGTCCGCTCGACCGGCCCGGTTGCCTTGGCCACCGGACTTGGACAGGTCGGATTCACCGCCTTGGTGGTATACGCGATCGCCGTCGCTCTCGGCTTCGATGTCGTCTCGGCGTTGTACATCGCGGTGGCGCTGACCTTCTCCTCCACGATCATCATCGTCAAGCTCCTCTCCGACAAGAGCGAGCTCGACGAGCTCCACGGACGGATCGCAGTCGGGATAATCATCGTCCAGGACATCGTCGTGGTCCTGGCTCTGATCCTGGTCACGTCTCTGGGAGACGCAGAGGCCAATGCAGTCGGTAGGCAGTTGGCGACGGTGGGATTGCGGGGGGTGGTGTTCCTGGTCGTCCTGCTCGCACTGATGAAGTGGGTGCTCCCCTGGTTGGTGGGACGAGCCGCAAGAAACAAGGAGCTGCTGTTGCTGTTCGCCGTGGCCTGGGCGATCGGTTTGTCCGGAGCGAGCGAGATGTTGGGCTTCTCTGTGGAGGTCGGAGCCTTCCTCGCCGGAATCGCTCTGGCTTCCACCCCCTACCGGGAGGCCATCGCCTCCCGGTTGGTCAGCCTTCGCGACTTTCTCCTCCTCTTCTTCTTCATCGACCTGGGAGCAAAGCTCCAGATCGACCAGATCGGGAACCAGTTGCTCGCCGCCGTAATCCTCTCGGTGTTCGTCCTCCTGGGCAAGCCTCTTCTGGTCATGGTGATCATGGGAGCCATGAGGTATCGCAAGCGAACCTCTTTCCTCACCGGCGCCACTCTTGCCCAGATCTCCGAGTTCTCTCTGATCCTGGTGGCGCTTGGCCTCCGGATCGGCCATGTCGACGAGTCGATCCTCGGTCTGGTCACCATGGTTGGGCTGATAACCATCGGTCTCTCCACCTATCTGATCCTCTACTCCAAACAGCTCTACGAGAGGCTGGCACCCCGGTTGTCGGTGTTCGAGCGCAAACGACTACATCCCGGTGAACAACACCACGAAGTGCACGAAGGCGACATCGACGTGATCGTCTTCGGTGGAGGTCGCCATGGCACCCTGGTGACCCAGGGGCTGACGCCGCGCGGGCTGCGGGTGATGGTGGTTGATGTCGACCCCGATGCGCTCGAGGCGTGTCGGAAACAAGGGATCGCCGTGGTCTATGGAGACGCCGAGGACCCCGAGTTCCTCCTCTCCCTCCCTCTCCATCAGGCCCGTTGGGTGATCAGCACCGTTCGCGGAACCGACGTTCACCTTGCCCTGCTCCACGGGCTACGCGCCACAGGCTACGAGGGGGAGGTCGCCTTCACCGCACACGATCAGCTCGAGGCCGCCAAGCTCCGCGAGGCGAATGTGGGCACGGTCATCGCACCGTTCGCGGTGGCGGCCGAGAGGCTGGTCAACATGGTGGTCGCATCGGGGGGCGGCCCACTTCCCGCCGAGGAGGAATGACACCGGCCCAGAGGGCTCTCAGAGCCTGGGAAACCGCGGGCGGTATCGAGGCCGAACCGGGGTCATCCGAGCTGATTTGGACCGCGCCGTCGGATCGGGACTCAGATGCGGGCTCGGTGGCCCCCTGTCGGCGCGATCAGGCGGCCCGGGCCGTTTGGCTGGGCGGTTCGGCCTTACCGGAGATTCGCATCTGAGTCCCGAAACCTTTCCTCGAGAGCCGCCGGGGGGCTGGCGGGACCGAGTAGAAAACCCTGAGCCCGATCGCAGCCCAGCTTGGTCAGCTCTTCCCACTGCGACTCCACCTCGACTCCTTCTGCCACCACGCTCATCGACAACGCATGGGCGAGGTCGACAATCGAACCGACGATCGCCAGCTCGGAAGTGCCCGGACCGAGCTTTCTGATGAACGAGCGGTCGATCTTGACGAAGTCGAGCGGGAACTGACCGAGGTAGGACAGCGACGAGTAGCCGGTGCCGAAGTCGTCGAGACCCACCTTGACCCCGGCATTCCGGAGGAGCTTGAGACCGGTCATCGCCGAGTTGGAAGCCTCCATGAGCACACGCTCGGTGAGCTCGATCTGGAGGGCGTCGGTGGTCAATCCGTTTTCGGTGAGTGACATCAGCACCGACTCGGCGAACCCGGCATCGGCAAGACGACGCCCGGTCAGGTTGATGGCGACACCGGCGAATTTGGAGCCTGCGAACAGGTCCTGCCAGCGGCGGGCCTGTCGAAGGGACTCACTCAGGACCCAGTCATCCATACGAGCCAACAAACCCGACGACTCGGCGACCCCGATGAAAGACTCGGCTTCGATCAGGTCGGGGAGACTCGGCTCCCAGACGCGCACCAGCGCCTCGGCCCCCACCGTCGCCCCGGTCATGATGTCGACTATCGGCTGATAGCTGACCCGTAGACGGTCTTCGAAGATCGCCCGTCGCAACATGCGCTCGGTGCCCAGTCGACTGACTGCTCGGGTGCGCAGAGCCTCGTCATATACCTCCACTCGATCGCGTCCCCGGTCTTTCGCCCGGTAGAGAGCCATGTCTGCCTCCTGCAAAAGGTCTTCGGCGCTGTGCCGAGGGTTCTCGGTCATCGCGATCCCGAGGCTGGTGGTGCAGATGAACTGTTCGGAGCCGACCTCAAAGGGGGCTCGGCCCGCCTCGATGATGCGTGCTCCCAGAGCAACGGCTTCGGATGAGGATGTCAGCCCTTCGACGACGATGGCGAACTCGTCCCCACCCCAACGGGCCAGGGTGTCGGACGGCCGGATGAATCTCCTGAGACGCTCTGCCATCTTGACCAGGACCGAGTCGCCCACCAGATGGCCCACGGAGTCATTGACCAGTTTGAACCTGTCGAGATCCAAGAAGAGCACGGTGACCAGTCCCGGGTCTCGACCGAGCCGACGCAGTGCCTGCTGCAAACGGTCGATGAAGATGGCCCGATTCGCCGTGCCGGTCAGGGCGTCGGTAGTCGCTTTGGTCTCGAGATCGAGCTCCGACCGCTTGCGATCGCCGATCTCCCGGACCGCCGACACCAAGAGGCGCCCCCGTCCCGAGGCGACCGAGACCGAAACCGCCTCTGACCACCGATACTCACCACTGGCGCAACGGAGGCGATACACCATGGTCGTCGGGCTCGAACGATCGAATGATCCCCGCTGCCGCCCTTCGGTGACCAAGGCGATGTCATCGGGATGCACGAACTCGTCCTGACGCCGGCCAACCAGGGACTCGGGCCGCCACCCGAAGAGAGCGAGACTCGCCGACGATACGTAAAGAAAGACGCCGTCCACCGAGGTCACGATTTGCAGATCGGGAGATCCCTCCGAGACGAGGTGGTGCATCACCCGATCAACCACCGGTTGAGCCTGAAGGTCTCCCACTCGTGACGCTCCTTTGGCCTTGGGCCAGGGGCACCACCAGGGTCCGGGGTGACGCTGTTAACTCGCCTTAGCAGACGATGCCGGTCAATTTTAACCGGTATCGGCCGTTCCACAAGAAAACTTCATCAATCCTGTGGGCCCAGGACTGCGGCCTGTACTGCAGCTTGAGCTGATCGCGAGGCTCGGCATGACAGTTTGAAAGTGAGGGATCGAGCGTCAGCCCCGGTGAACCAGAACGACTTTGCTCCTAGCCTGCGTCCTAGTGGTCTATCGCGTAATTTCGGTCGCGTATTTCGGCGAGCCAGGGGCGCCGTCTCGCCAGGACGCAGGACGAAG
>CAYZKF010000094.1:0-6822 GCA_964479135.1 uncultured Acidimicrobiaceae bacterium | reverse complement strand
CCTGGATCAGCCGGAGAAGGTGAACTCGACGGTCATCGGGATCTCTCCGAAGTCGACGGCACCGGCATTGCGGTATACCGTCTGGATCAGTTTGGCGCCACCGAGCTCGTCGGTTCCGTGGCTGCTCGGCCACCCCTGGACGGCGACCGTCTCGACGTCGCCGATCTTGGACACCCACACCAGGCTTCGCTGACCTTGGGTGAGCTCGATGAGACTGGCGGCGTCGCCGGTCGGTGACAACGGCAAACCCGGACCGGGGGCGGTGAAGATCGCGGTAGACGACGAGGTGGCGGTCAAGGTGACGGCGATCAGGGCGGCGATGAAGAGTCGACTGATCGAACCCTTGGTGGACACTGCGAGCATTGGACCACCACGCTAAGTGGTGGACGGGGGATTCATACGGCTATTTCCACCAACAACGAAAGGACTAGTCCATAGGTCAAGGCGATGACCACAATGACCAGGGCGACCCCGAGGGCGCTGCGACCACGTGACCCGGCCCAGCGTGCGGTCAAGAACCCGGTCGCCACCCAGAGGGTGATGTCGAGGGGCCAAGCCAGGGTGAGACCACCGAGGAGGACTCCGAAGATCGCCGAAACCGGACCACCGGCGTAGAGAAGGGTGAGGCCCAGGGTCTCACAGCCTGCTGAACACCCGTCCTGGCGGCTCAGGGTGAGCCCGATGGTCATGAAGACCACGGCGAGACCGAGGAGGAACAGGGTCGCCACCGCGGTGTCGCGACAGCCCGGGGCGTCACTCTCGGGGGGCATCGGCACGATCGTACGTATCCTCTCCGATCAAACGAGCCCGGTTATCGTCACCGCCCTCGATTGGAGGTCTCGATTTGGAAGTTCGCGATGTCATGTTGTGGGTGCACATTGCCTCGGCAGGCACCTGGCTGGGAGCAAATATGGTTCAGATGGCCGTTCCCCGCATGGCGATGACCCAGGGCACGGCAACCGCGGCCGGGTGGTTCCGGATCACCGCCGGCCTGGCCCGGAACCTCTATATGCCGGTCAGCATCCTTCTCCTCGCCAGCGGCGTCGGTCTGGTTTTGAACAGCCCGGTCTACACCTTTGCCCATCTCTTCGTCAACATCGGGTTTGCGGTGATCATCATCGCCGCAGTGCTGGGGGCAGTGGTCTTCGGCCCTGGTGCAGAACGAGCCGCTCAGGCCATCGAGAGTGGGGACCCGACTGCGATCAAGGCCGCCATCGGGAGGTTGGCCCGTTTCGGAGCGCTCGACACCGCGTTGATCCTGGTGGCGATGATGGTGATGATCCTCCGGTTGTAGTGCATCTGCACTAGTGGTGCGTCGTCGAAATAGCTGGGCGGTCCCGCCGGCGCTCGACGACACCGGAGCGTCAATTCAGCGACACACAACTAGCCGTACCCTGGCGCGGTGAGACGGCTTGGCCCGATCCTCTTCTTGGCGCTGGCGGCCGGGTGCACCCCGGGCGACTCGGTGGCTGCATCCACCACCTCAACGACCACCGGCTCGACCACGACCAGTGTCCCCGCCACTACCACCACCACGCATGCCCCGGCGACGGTTAGCGGGTCGGTGGTCGACGCCGGGGGACGTCCGGTGGTCGGTGTCGCCATCAGTCTCGGAGATGGTGAGACCTACACCGCGCCCGACGGTCTGTTCTCTCTCTCCGCCGCTGACCCGGGCACACTGACCGCTTCCAAGCCGGGGTGGACCGATTCGGAAGTTGCCTGGGCTCCGGGCACCGACAGAGTTGATCTGGTGATGAGCCCGATCAAGGTGCGCGGCCTCCGGGTCGGTGCGGGAGCAGCGGGTGACGATGCCCATTTCCGACGTCTTCTCGACCTCGCCGCCGGGTCGGCGGTCAACGCACTGGTTTTCGACACCAAACAGGAGGGCGGAAAGGTGCTCTACGACACCGCGGTCTCCGAGGCGCATCGGGTCGGGGCGGTCGACGTGTGGTACGACCCGGTGTCGAGGATCGAGCAGGCCAGGGACCTCGGGTTGTACACCATCACCCGGGTGGCGGTCTTCGAGGACAGCTTCTGGGCACAAGCTCATCCCGAGGAGAAGCTGACCGGTCCATGGGTCAACCCTGATGCCCCCCTGGCCCGGCGTTACAACATCGATCTCGCCGTCGAAGCCTGCGCTCTCGGTTTCGACGAGATCCAGTTCGACTACGTGAGATTTCCCGCCGGCCGGACAGCCCAAATCAGTGGACAACTGAACATCCCTCAGGCGGATCGGATCGGCATGGTGGCGGCTTTCCTCTCCGAGGCTCGCTCGGCTCTGACCCCGATGGGGTGTGCGGTCAGCGCCGCAATCTTCGCCATCGTGGTGTCGGTGGACAACGACCAGGGTCTCGGTCAGCGCCCCGAGGAGTTGTCTCCTCATCTCGATGCCATCAGCCCGATGATCTACCCCAGCCACTATTCGCCGGGATGGCTGGGCTACTCCGACCCCAACGACCATCCTTATGCGGTCGCCGCCGACTCCATCGACGCCGCGCTTGCCCGCATCCCCGAGGGAACCGAGCTCCGACCTTGGCTCCAGGCGTTCTGGTGGAGCGACGCCCAGATCCGAGCATCGATCCAGGCGGCCGAGGACCGTGGTCTCGGTTGGATCTTGTGGAACGTCGGCAGCTCTTTCAGCGCCGGGGCCATTCCCGGGCCCGACGAGGTCGACGGCCGAGGCTGATCCGACCCGGTGTCGGATCCATGCCGACTGGGTGTCGGAGAGAGTCGGGGCTACGTTCGCCGCCGTGGCCCCCCAGTCGCCAACAGGTGTCCTCTTACTGCAATTGGGCACACCGGACTCCACCGAAGTCGGCGATGTGCGCAAGTATCTGCGCGAGTTCCTTTCGGACCCGCGGGTCCTCGACATGCCGGCACCGGCCAGATTCCTCCTGCTCAACGTGGTGATCCTCCCCTTTCGGCCCCGTCGCTCAGCCGAGGCCTACGAGAAGGTGTGGACCGAGGAGGGATCGCCGCTCATCATCCACACCGAGGCCCTGGTGGCGAGGCTGACCGAGGCACTGGGCGATGGGTACCGGGTTGCCTATGGGATGCGTTATCAGAGCCCGTCGATCGATTCGGCTCTGAGCCGTCTGGAGGGATGCGCTCGCATCGTGGTGCTCCCTCAGTTCCCCCAATACGCCTCGGCGAGCACCGGGTCGGCCGTGGAGAGAGCGCTCGAGTTGATCGGGCAGAGGATCAACGTCCCCGAACTCCGTTGTGTCGGAGCGTTCTACGACGAACCCGGGTTCCTGGATGCAGTCGCCGGGGTCGCCCGCCCACTCCTCGAGGGCTTCCACCCCGACCACGTGCTGTTCAGCTATCACGGGCTCCCCGAGAAGCAGATCCGCCGGAGCGACCCGACCGGGGATCGGTGCCTTCGGCGTGTGGACTGCTGTGACTCGGTGGACGAGGCCAACATCTTCTGTTATCGGGCACAGTGTTTTGCTACCACTCGGGGGCTGATCTCCCTTCTCGGGCTCGAAGACCGGGCGACCTCGACCACGTTCCAATCCCGACTCGCCGGACAGAAGTGGATCGAGCCCTACACCGACCATCGTCTCCCCGCCTTGTACGACGCCGGAGTGAGACGTCTCGCCGCCCTCACCCCATCTTTCACCGCCGACTGCCTCGAGACCATCGAAGAGATTGGGATCCGGGGTCGGAAACAGTGGGAGGACCTCGGTGGCGAGGACTTCCTCCTAGTCCCGTGTGTCAACTCCGACGACCGCTGGGTGGCCACTGTGGCCGGGATGGCGAGGAGGGCCTGATGGAACTGGGATCACCGGGTTGTTGACCCGGGCGTCGGTGGAGTCGACGTACCGGGAGGTCCAAGGGCTCCTGGTCGAGACCATCGAGGGTTTCGACGGCCTTCGGGACTTCACCTCCGACACCTGGGCCCGCCCCGGAGGCGGGGGAGGGGTCACCATGATCCTCAGCGACGGGCGGCACATCGAAAAGGCGGCAGTCAACTTCTCCGCGGTTTTCGGTGAGAGACCCGAGGGGCTATCCGAGCGGATGGCGGCCACCGGTGACCGCTTCTACGCCACCGGAGTGTCGATAATCGTTCACCCGCGTAACCCCTACGCCCCCACTCTCCATGCCAACATCCGATATTTCGAGATCGACGGCTCGACGGCCTGGTTCGGCGGTGGCGCCGATCTGACTCCCTACTACCTGTTCGAGGAGGACGCCGCCCACTTCCACGGAGTGCTCGCCGGGGTGTGCTCCCGGCATACCATCGCCCGCCACGAGGAGTGGAAGCAGGCATGTGACGAGTACTTCTATCTCCCTCACCGGGCCGAGGCTCGGGGAGTGGGAGGATTGTTCTTCGATCATCTCACCGAGGATCTCGAAGCCGTCCAGGCATTCCAGGAGGATCTGGCCCGTCACCTACCCGACGCCTACGTCCCCATCCTCGAACGGCGAGCATCCCTCCCCTTTGGTGAGTGGGAGTCGCTCTGGCACCGGATCAGAAGAGGTCGCCATGTCGAGTTCAACCTCATCTGGGATCGGGGGACCAGGTTCGGTGTCGAGACCGGTGGCCGTACCGAGTCGATCCTGGCTTCTCTGCCACCTTCGGCGGAGTGGCATTACGACCATCACCCCGCGCCCGGATCTGACGAGGCGGAGCTTCTCGCCATGGTTCGGGGCCCGGCGAGGTCATGGATATGACATCCCGGTCGACGGGTTCCCGACTGGCAGTTGGAACCCTGACCTGCAGGGTCGCTGGCATCCGATGAGCACCCCGTCGCCGAACCATGTGACCTCGGCGAGTTTCGCCTATCCCGAAGTCGACGCCTCCACCCGGGCTGCGCTGGCCCAGGCACGCTGTCGTCCGGCGGCGGACGGCGAGACCTTCGTCTTCGAGACCTGTCTTCGCACCGAGGTGGTGGTCGCCGGCGGTAGGGATCGTCTCGACGAGGTCCTCTCTGATCACTTCGGGGATGGTCCCGAGGTGGCCTCGGCCCGGATCCGACATGACGCCGAGGCCGTGGAGCACCTCTACCGGGTGGCAGCGGGCCTGGAATCGCCGATCCGCGGGGAATATGAGGTTTTCACCCAGTTCCGCCAGGCACTGACCCGGGCTGGGGAGGCCGGGGAAATCGTGGGGATCTTCGCCCGTCTCATCGAGACCGCAGTGGCAGTTGCCCGGCAGGCCAGGGAGGTGCTTCCGGAGTCCCCGCACGATTCGCTGGCCGCGGTCGCCGCCCAGGTCATTGGTTCGGAGGATCGGGTGGCAGTGCTCGGGTCGGGGGCCATGGCCTCTGCGGTGGTCAGGGCGCTCCACGGGCTCCCCGCCCCGCCTCCGGTGACAGTAATAGCGCGGAGCCCGGAACGGGTGTGGCTGGATGCCGTCGATGTCTGGGATTTCGAGCGGACCGTCGAGGTGTTGGAGACCTTCCCTGCGGTCGTCTCGGCCACATCCGCTAAGCGGCGACTGGTCGAGCCCGGGCTGATGTCCGAGGTCATCGATCGGAGGGGCGCCCCGTTGACCCTGGTAGACATGGCCATGCCCCCCGACTTCCCAATCCCGGCCAACACCAAGATCCGTCACGTTGGCATCGACGACCTGGCACGACTGGCCGAGCGGCGGCCCCGGTGCGATGAGGCGGACCCCTTGGTCCGGGCTAGCTCACAGGACGCCTACCGGGTCTACACCGACCACCACCAGTTAGGGCCACTGATTGGTGGGATGACTCGGCAGGCCGACGACATCGTCGAAAGCCTTGTCACTCGATTCTCCACTCGTCTCCGGGCGGAGGAGGATCTGGCCGTCCTTCGCCAGACAGCCCACACCGTCGCCCGGACACTGATCGCTGGACCTATCTCCTATGTGAAGCATCCCGAACGCGCCCCGGAGGCCGTCGACATAGTGGCGGAGGCCTTTGGGGTAGAGAGATGAGATCGGTACGGATAGCCACGCGAGGGTCTTCACTGGCCCTGGCCCAGGCGCGTTGGGTCGGTGAACGGCTGATCGAGGCTCACCCCGGAGTCGAGGTGAGCATGGTCGCGGTGACCACCACCGGCGACGTCGATCGGACCAGTCCGGTGGCCACCCTCACCGAGGTCGGAGCCTTCGTTCGGGCGGTCCAACAGGCGGTGATCGAAGGGAGCGCCGATCTGGCGGTGCACTCTTGCAAGGACCTGCCCATCGCCGGACCGGGCGACCTGACGGTCTTCTACGCCCACACGGCCGATCCGCTCAGTTGGCAGGGCCACGGGCGTCTGGACCTGACGAACGGCCTGCTGTGGGACATTCCGATCTTTGGCATCTTTTCGCCCGTGTTCAACGCCTTCGTCCCCGGTCTGGGCAACAAGCACACTGCTGCTGAAGACGATGAGAAGAGTAATGGTCAAAAGTGTAAACGTATGTTTTTTCATGATCGTATCCTAACAGATTATGCTGAAAACTATGGCTGCTGAAATCCTGTGGTGTCCGAGAGAATAGTCTTATAGCCTCCTCCTTACGAACGCTTTTACTGGTGTCAACATTAACGTGACGCGCAACTTAATCATGTCGTAACTGTGCATTTACTGGTTTCATATCAAGAATGACATCGATGTCATTGCCCTACAGGAAGAAGAGTCGTCATGGTTACATGCTGCTGTCTTTACGCAGATTCTCGTCTGATCAGCGGGCAGTTGATTCTGTGCTGGATGGGATCGATGACAACACCGTTATTCCTGGCTTCTATTTCTATCAGTAGACGCTCGATCGCCCAGCTTCCCATCTCGTAATGCGGAAGCTGCATCGTCGTCAATGATGGATGCAGCTGCGAAGCGATAATTTCCTGATTGTCAAAACCCACAATAGCA
>CAYZKF010000093.1:0-6832 GCA_964479135.1 uncultured Acidimicrobiaceae bacterium | reverse complement strand
GCTGGACAGCACCGAGAGGTCGTGGGTGATGAATAGGAGAGCGAGGCCTCGATCCTTCTTGAGATCTTCGAGAAGGGAGAGGACCTGGGCCTGGACCATCAGGTCGAGGGCGGTGGTCGGCTCGTCGGCGACCAGGAGGAGGGGGTCGCAGGCCAGTGCCATGGCGATGAGCACCCGTTGGCGTTGGCCTCCGGAGAGCTGATGGGGGAAAGAGTCGGCCCGGTTCCCCGGGATCCCCACCCGCCCGAGCAGGGCCTCGGTTCGAGCCCGCGCCTCCTTCTCGCCGGAAGCCGTCTTGTGGACCCGCATCGGCTCGGCGATCTGGTCGCCGATCCTCCGCACCGGGTTGAGAGCGTGGAGGGCGCCTTGGAACACGATCGCTCCCGCGGTCCATCTCACCGCTCGGAGCCCGCCCGGGTTGAGGGTGAGGACACTCCGCCCGTCGAGGATGATCTCCCCGGTGATCTCGGTGCTCGACGGGAGGAGACGGAGGATGGAGTTGGCGATGGTCGATTTGCCACACCCCGACTCTCCGGCGAGACCCAGCGAGCCGCCGGTCTCGATGTCGAAGCTGACCCCGCGGACCGCGGGCACCGGCCCGGCCCCGGTGTGATAGGTGATGTTCAGGTCCCGGACGGAGAGAAGCGGGCCGGTCATCGCCCCGCCAGCCTGGGATCGGCGATTTCCTCCAAAGCCCGGCCGATCATGGTGAAGGCCAGGACAACACAGAGGATCCCGACACCGGCAGGGACGAAGTACCACCAGGCGTTCCTGGTCATCGCCCCGTTGACGAACGCCTCCTCGAGGGTCTTGCCCCAGGAGGGATTGGACGGGTTGCCCAACCCGAGGAAGCTCAGCGAGGTCTCGGTGAGGATTGAGATGGGCACCGCCAGGGTGGCGTTGGCCAGGATCAGACCGCTGATATTGGGGAGGATGTGACGGGCCACGATATGGAGCCCACCCGCCCCCAACGAGCGCGACCGATCGACGAACAGCCTCTGTTTGACGGTGAGCACCTGGGACCGGACCAGTCTCGCCATCCACGGCCACGAGGTGACCCCGATGACGAAGATGATGTTCCATACCGATCGGCCCAGGATCGAGGCAAGGACGATGGCCAGGGGCAGGAAGGGGATGACCAGGAACCACTCGGTGAACCGCATGAGCAGGGCGGCCAGCCTGCCCCCCCGGAACCCGGCGACGATCCCGATGGTCGAGCCGATGACCACGGTGAGCACCGTCGCCGCCAGACCGACGAACAGGCTGACCCGCGATCCCCAGACGAACTGGGCCCAGACCGAACGACGGATGTGGTCGGTCCCCAACGGGGAGAACTCGCCCGGAGACGCCCATTGCGGGTTGCCGGCGGCGCGCGCCGCCACCGGGTTGAGTTCCCGGACGTCGGCGAGGAGGGGAGCCGCCAAGGCGACGAGGACAAACACCGCGAGGACGGCGAGACCGACCATTCCTTGGCGGGAGCGCCGGAACTGATTCCACACCCGTCCGGCGGTGGCCCGTCTCCTCTGGGCGGCGAGACTGGTCATACCTCTTCCACCCGGGGGTCGAGATACAGATAGAGGATGTCGGCGACCAGGTTGAACAGGATGACCGACGAGGAGAACACCAAGAAGAGGCCCTGGAGCATGGGGTAGTCAGGCCCGCGGATGGCGTCGGCGGTGGCCTTGCCCAGACCGGGCCAGGAGAACACCGACTCGACGGCGATGGCCCCGGAGAGGATGAACCCGAGGTTGAGCGCGGCCAGGGTGACCACCGGGAGTAGGGCGTTGGGCAGGGCATGGCGATTGCGTACCACCTTGTCACGCAGTCCTTTGGCCCGTGCCACCGTCAGATAGTCCTCGGACATCACCTCCATCAGCGAGCTACGGGTCACCAGGGTGTAATCCCCCAGATAGGCGATGGTCAGGGTGAGCGCGGGTAAGAAGAGATGGCGGAGCTGGTCGAGGAGAAGAGGCCACCCGGTGGCCGAGGTCCCAATGGTGATCATGCCTCCGACCGGGAACCAGCCGAGGACGACCGCGAACCCCACCAGCAGCAGCATTCCCAGCCAGAAGTCGGGCATCGAGTAGAACAGCATCGTTGTCGAGGTGATGGTCCTGTCTTTCCAGGTGTTGCGACGCCAGGCAGCGACGATCCCCCCGGCGGTCCCGATCAGGGCGGCGAACACCGCCGAACTTCCCAGCAAGGTGATCGTCGCCGGGAGCCGGGAGACGATCTCGTCCCAGACCGGGCGTCGGCTCTGGATCGATACCCCCAGGTTGAGCGAGAACGTCTCTCGCAGGTAATAGAAGAACTGGACTCCGATCGGCCGGTCGAGGCCGAATGACGCCCTCAGGTTGTCGATGACCTCCTGGGGGATGTTCCGGCCCCGGAACATGTTGGCCAAAGGGTCGGTCTGGACTATCCGGAACAGGAAGAAGTTGACGCAGAGTACGAAGATCAGGGTGACAACCGACCCGACCAGCTTGCGCAGGATCAGTCTTCGGCGTCGTCCCCGATCTTCGGACTTCGATCCGGCCAGGTCCTATTCCTGTTCGTCGGCGGTCTGACGACGCCGGATGGCGAGAGCGGCCACCGCAGCCACCACGACCCCGACCCCACCAACGATCAACCAGGTGTTCCGATCGTCATCACCACCCCCAGGGTCGGACCCTGCCACCCTGAGCAATGGGTAGCTGGGCGACGAGTTGGTGAACATCACCGGGCCGTCCTCGGCGGGCTGGCGGACCCACCCCTCGAAAGCGTCGGTCCGGTAGGCCTGGAGCTCAGGGCCTTCGACCATCCCGATGTAGATGACCTCGTCGTGGAAGATGGTCAGCATCTCGTGGACCATGGCGATCCGGGCGTCTTCGTCGAGCTCCTCCCGCTGCAGCTCGTATAGCTCGTCGTAGCGGTCGTTTGCCCAGTTGGCGTCGTTCCACACCCCGATCTCGTCGGAGATGAACACACTGATCAGGCCCTCGGGGTCGATCCCGGGCACCCATCCCCAATAGAAGGTGTCGTAGTCACCGACCTCGATGCGGGCTGTGGTCTGGTCGCTGTCCAGCGCGATCAACTGGACTCCGATGCCGATGGCGTCCATCCACCCGGTGAAGAGCTCGCCGATCGAGGCTCCGAGGTCGGTGTTGGTGTTGACCAGATGACGGAACACCAGCGGGTTGGTGCCGTCGGGCATCTCCCTGAGCCCGTCGTTGTTGGTGTCCAGATACCCGGCTTCGTCGAGGAGCTGGTTGGCCATGTCGGGGTCGTAGGCAAACCTCTTCCCCTCGGGGATCTCGGGTGTCCACTTGGATTGGGCCGAGGGAAGGTAGGCGTCGATTGGCTGAGCGTGCCCGTACCAGAGGTCTTCGACGATGGTGTCCCTGTCGATGGCCATGGCCATCGCTTTTCTCACCTCGATGTCGAGCAGGGCGGGGTGGGGCTCTGCCTCGCCCAGGCCACCGTTGATGGCGATCTCCTCGAAGCCCCCCTGGTAGCCGGCGATGACCTCGATGTCGGCTCGGGCCTCGAGCCGTTCGACCGCAGAGGCGGGGACCCCGTGGGCGGCGTCGATCTCCCCACGTTCCAGAGCGGCCACCATGGCGTCGGGATTGGAGAAGTGGCGGAAGATGATCTCGTCGACCCCGGGCTCGCTGTCACCCCAGCCCCACCAGTTGGGGTTGGCCACCATGGTCACCGATTGCTTCTCGTCGTACCGCCCGAGCACATAAGGGCCGCTGCCCACCCCGTCGAGGGCGTCGTACTCGGCGACGGCGTCCCCGTCGGTGGCGATCGGATCCCAGACATGTTTTGGCATGAGGAGGAACCCCATGTTGGGGAGTTTGGGGTCGGGCACCGAGGAGGTGATCTCCACGGTGCGCTCGTCGAGGGCCACCGCGGTCAGGTTCTCGGTGGTGGTGACGTGGTTCCACCAATCCTGTTCGACCGAGGTCTCGATGTTCCACACCACGTCCTCGCTGGTGATCGGGGTCCCGTCCGACCAGAGCAGGCCCTCCCTGAGGGTGTAGGTGTAGGTGAGGCCATCCTCGGAGGCGGTCCACGACTCGGCGAGGTCGGGTATGGGCTCGAGCTCGTCGTCGACGTTGGTGAGGCCGCGGTACTGGAGTACCCATACCTCCCATTCGCTGACCAGATACCCGGCCATCGGGTTGAGGGTGTCCCAGTTCTGGGTGAGGCCAACCCGGAGGATCACCTTCTCCTCTTGTGCCGAGGCCACCGGGACCATGGACGCGGTGAGCATGGCCACCGCCAGCAAGACGACGATCCGCCTCATCAGGATTGAACCTCCATTCAGTTATCGGCGGGAATCTACTCCGGGCGAGGAGGTCGCGTCGCTCAAGTCCCTACATCAGGTACCAGTCGAGGAATCGCTCGAGACGCTTGTAGAAGTGGACCTGGGGCCCCGGTCGGAGGAATCCGTGCGACTCGGTGGGGTAGGTGACGTATTCGAAGGTCTTTTCCAGTCTCTTCAACTCGGCGACCAGCTGCGATG
Source organism: uncultured Acidimicrobiaceae bacterium (assembly GCA_964479135.1). Classification (GTDB taxonomy): domain Bacteria; phylum Actinomycetota; class Acidimicrobiia; order Spongiisociales; family ZC4RG35; genus ZC4RG35. The sequence goes on along the minus strand of CAYZKF010000093.1, from coordinate 2,322 downwards.
CCTGATCGGGATGCACCCTGTCGTCCTGCTCTCCGTGGGCGATGAGCAATGGCTTGGTGATCTCGCCGACCGACCAGAGCGGCGAGCCCTCCCGGTAGGCCGCCCGGGCCTTGGCGGGGGGTCCCATCATCCGTTCCAGGTCGTCGCGTCCGCCCCGGTCGCCCTGTGCCCAACTGGTGGTGATCTCGGAGTCCCCGTATTTGAGGACACCACAGGCGTAACGATGCCGGGGATCCCGCGTCAGGCAGCAAAGGGCCAGGTACGAACCGTAGGAAGCCCCGAAGATGGCGATCCGGCTTCCGTCGACCCAGTCGAGGCCGGCGAGGTAGTCGGCGGCGGCCAGGCAGTCTTCGGTGTCGGCGACACCCCAGACATCGTGGTTGGCCCTCTCGAAGTCTCGCCCGTACCCGGTGCTCCCCCGGAAGTTGACGGCGAACCATGCGTATCCCTTGTCGACGAAATATTGGGCGTGGCCGTCCCAGGAGTCGGTGTAGGCCGACGTCGGACCGCCATGGGGGTAGACCACTGCGGGGACCGGCCCATCGAAGGTCGCCGGGGGGCGGAAGAGGAACCCGTGGACCTCGAGACCGTCGAAGGACGGGTAGGTCACTTCTTCGAAAGCGACATGAGGAGCGGCGGCGATCTCGGCGGGCGGTGGGCCGGTGAGTCGGGTGACGCTCAGGTCGGGATCGACTCTGACCATTCGGGGCGGGGTCCGGTGGTCTTCGTGGATGGCTACCACGCTGTCACCGGCCCACTCGGGGAGCGACCAGTCCCCTCCTTGGGCCAGAACCCGGACAGTCCCGTCGGGAAAGTCGATGCTGACCAGGTCGGAGCGCCCTCGTCTGGTGCGCACCGAGACCAGGCGGTCTCCGCTTCGATGCCAGCGGGCACCAGCGAAGTCGGCCTCTTCGTCGGTGAGACGCCTCACCTCCCGCGCATCCATGTCCAACAGGTGGAGATGCCACCAGCCGTCGCGCTCGGAGACGAAGACCACCGTGGCGCCGTCGGGGGACAATGAGGGGGTTCGGTCGCCCATACCGGGTATCCCGGTCAGCTTCTCACACGTCCTGGCCATGGGGTCCGCCCGCCAGATCTCGCTGGCTTTGAGATCGTCTTTTGGATAGTTGACATAGAGCACAATTCCGGCTCTGGCCTCGGCGAGGGTCACGTTCTGGCCTTTGGGGCTCAACGGGTGTGGCCAGGGCTCGTCGATCTCGATGGTGGCCACTCGGGTCTCGTCGTCGCGGTCGACGGTGATCGCCATCGACTCGTCGTCGATCCACAGCGGGGACGCCGCGGTTGTCAGCTCGAGGGTCCTGCCACCGCCGATCGGGGTCACCCGAATCTTCCCGTCGTGGGCCCAGGCGATCCGGGTGCCGTCGGGCGACCAGGCCGGAGTGGTGTCCTCCCAGTATCGCTGTGGCTCACGCACGGTGGTCAGCCGGGTGGGGTGCCCACCTTCCACCGGGACCGCCCAGACGTCTGAGGAGTCGCCCCGATCGAGGACCAAGGCAACCTTCGAACCGTCGGGCGAGACCGCGACATCATGCGGCCGTTCGGTAGCGGCGATCGACTCGAAGGTCCATCGCGACTTCGGGGCGTCGGGGCGGTTCAAGCTGGGGACGCCGAAGGACTCCTCGGTTCCCACCCAACGGTTGGGGTCCATTGTCATTGCAGCCGTTCCTTTCCCTCGAACCCGGCCAACGTGGCTGCCACCAGACTGCCGATGGTGGTCAGGTCGTAGCCACCCTCCTGGACGAAGACGGTGGGTGTCCCGAGCCCGCCGAGCCTGACGCCCGCCCTGCGGAATCCATGGTCGGTGACCTCCAGTGGGCTGTTGACATCGCTGGCACCGGCGTCGACGCCCAGCGACACCACCACGGCGTCCGGGGAGAAGACGGTGACAGCATCGATGACCCGGTCAACAGCCGCCAGCCAGCGATCGTCGCCGGACCCCGGAGCCAGGGGGAGGTTGAGGTTGGCGCCGTCACCGTCGCCGGCCCCGGTCTCGTCGGCGAACCCGACGAAATGGGGGAACCAGCCCTCGCCCGGGTCGACATGGACCGATGCGTAGAGGACATCGCCCCGGTGATAGAAGATCTCCTGGGTCCCGTTGCCGTGATGAGCGTCGAGGTCAACCACCGCCACCCGGGCGGAGCCCCCGGCGAGCAGTGTCTCCACGGCGACTGCGGCGTTGTTGAGGTAACACGACCCTCCAAAGAAGTCCCGGCCTGCGTGGTGCCCCGGTGGCCGGGCCGCTGCGTAGACCGCCGGCTCGCCACCGACGACCAGGTCGGCCGCAGTCTGGGCCACGTCGAC
>CAYZKF010000092.1:1015-6834 GCA_964479135.1 uncultured Acidimicrobiaceae bacterium | reverse complement strand
GTGACCGGCCTCGTCTTGGACCTTGGCCATGAGGATCGCCTTGCGGTGGAGGCTGGGCGCCCGGGTGATCCAGTTTCCCTCGGGCTGCATGCCGATGATCTCGGAGTGGGCGTGTTGGGCGATCTGACGGACCAGGGTGCTCCGGTATCCATCGGGCATCCAGTCGCTGGGCTCGATCTTCTCCTCGGCGTCGATCACCGCCTGGAAACGCTCTTCAGGTGACATGCCCCGATTCTAACCAACGAACGTTCGTTTGGATTCCTCCCGCTCAGAAACCAATCGCCGGTCTCCGATCCGTGGCAACATCGCCGCCATGGCCCTGACCGACCGCAACCTCGAGGCGATCATCCGCTCGGCGACCGACGCCATTGTCACCGCCGACAGCCGAGGTCGGATCGTCACCTGGAATCCTGCGGCGGAGACCATGTTCGGTCACACCGAGGAGGAAACCCTGGGGCAACCGCTCACCCTGATCGTCCCCGACCGCTTCCGAGATGCTCACAGTGAGGGTTTGGCCCGGGTTGTGGCCACCGGGGAGACCCGGATCATCGGAGAGACTGTCCAGGTTGCCGGGCTGCGCCGGGACGGGACCGAGTTCCCCATCGAGCTCTCCCTGGCCACCTGGGGCGAGGGCGAGGAGCGTCACTTCGTCGGGATCATCCGCGACGTCACCGAGAGGGTAGAGCTCTCCCAAGCCCTGGTGGGGTCGGAACGCCGGTTGGAGGCCATCCTCCAATCGGCCAACGACGCCATCATCTCCCTCGATGTCGAGGGCCGGGTGGTCTTGTGGAACAACTACGCCGAGGCCATGCTCGGCTACACCGCCGACGAGATGCAGGGCGAGCCGTTGACCGCAATCGTCCCCGAGCGCCACCGCCAAGGCCATCTCGAAGGGATCGAGCGGGTCGCCGCCGGTGGCGAGACTCGGGTGATCGGCAACACGGTCGAGCTCGCCGCCCTCCATCGCAACGGGCACGAGATCCCCATCGAACTCTCCCTGGCCACCTGGGTGGTCGGAGGAGACCGCTTCTTCGGGGGCATCGTCCGGGACATCTCGGAGCGGAAGAAGGCCGAGGAGGAGCTGCACCTGGCCAACAAGTCGCTCAAGGAGACCAACCAACAGCTCGAGGCGTTATCAGCCAAGCTGGCCAAGTACCTGTCGCGACAGGTCTACGACTCGATCTTCGAAGGGAGGACCGAGGTCCGGGTCGAGTCGTATCGCAAGGAATTGACCGTGTTCTTCTCCGACATCCAGGGTTTCACCGAGCTCGCCGACCAGCTCGAGGCGGAGAAGATCAGCGGGCTGCTCAACTCCTATCTCGGGGAGATGTCACGGATCGCCGATGAGTGCGGCGGAACCATCGACAAATTCATCGGCGACGGGGTGATGATCTTCTTCGGCGACCCCGAGACGAGAGGGCGGAAGGAGGATGCCGTCGCCTGTGTCCGGATGGCGCTGCGGATGCGCATGCGGATCTTCGAGATGCGTCAGGACTGGGAGGAGCAGATCGGGGTGGCCGGGATCAATGTCAGGATGGGGGTCAACACCGGCTACTGCACCGTGGGCAACTTCGGGTCGGAGGACCGCCTCGACTACACCATCGTCGGCGGGCCGGTCAACACCGCCTCCCGTCTCGAAGCCACTGCCGCCCCCGACCAGATCCAGATCTCACATGCCACCTATCTTCTGGTCAAAGACCAGATCTACTGCCGTCCCCTGGGGAGCGTCCACCTCAAGGGAATGGCCCGTGATGTAGTCACCTATGAGGTGGTAGCCGAAGTCTCGGAGATGGACAGTGGAACCAGCCCGATCAAGGCGGAGACATCCGGCTTCAACCTGGTCCTCGACCCGACGGCGATCACTCCTGACGACGCCGACCGGGCTCGTCAGGCCCTGCGCAGCGCCCTGGCCGCGCTCGAGGAGTGAAGAGACCGCTCACCACGAGCACAGCCGTCACTCGCCGGTGTAGGTGCCAAAGCTCCACAGGTTGCCTTCGGGGTCGCGCACCGTGAAACCGCGCGAGCCGTAGTCCTCGTCGGCCAGGTCGTTGACCACCTCGGCGCCAGCCGCGGTGACCCTACGGAAGAGACCGTCTGGATCGTCGGTGACGATGTAGAGGGCCTCGTTGCCGGGGAAGCGTGTCCCGAACGGCGTGTCGTCTTTGCCCGCCGACCCGAGCATGACGCCGCCGCCGAGCGGCCACCACAGCTCGCCGTGAGTGACCACGGTCGAGTCGCTCTCCAGGGTAAGCACCACACCCTCCTCGAACCCGAAGGCTTCGGTGAGGAAGGTGATGGCTGCCGGGGCGTCGGCGAAGGTGAGGACGGGCCAGACCGAGGTTTTGACTCTGTTGCTCATCAGCCGATTGTCACCCGGTTGGTTCCGCGATGTCTTGGAACTTTGGAACATCCTCCCCTGCGTGCAACTCCCCGGGGGTGCATCCGGCAATGTCGACGAAGTCTCCCGTCATGTGTGCCTGGTCGTAATAGCCGCAGCTGACGGCGACTTCAGCGAACGAGACGTTGCCATCAGCGGACTCGATCATCCGCACCGCCCTCCCGAACCGAACGACTCGGGCCACTGTCTTTGGCGAGGGCCCAAACTCGTCGCGAAACCTCCGGGTGAGATGCTGGCGGCTCCACCCGACTTTGGAGGCGACCTGGGCCACCGACTCGACGCCTACCGAGGCGACCAGCGTCTCCCAGGCGTATGACACATCCGCGGGCACGGCCGCGGAGTCGCTCGCCAGTTCGCTGAGCACTTCGTCGATGACCGCCATACGCCGGTTCCATCCTCGGGCGTGCTGAACCCGCTCCCACAACTCGTGACCGGTCGGACCGATGACATCTGCCAACTCTGCCGAGGTGTTCCACAGGGCACGGGCTGGCATGCCGAACAACGCCCGCGAGCCCAGTGGGCTGAGGACGACCGCGACCCCCTCCTGATAACCCGGATGAGCGATCAAAGCCGGCGAGGAGTGGAGACCGGCGACGATCGTCGAATAGCTGTGTGGCGATTGTGACGGGTCGGTCTGGGCGACCACATCGATCGGGGCGGCGACACTGACGATGAAGGTCATGTTGCCCGAGGGGAGCCCGCGGTGAACCCCCGGCGCAAAACCACTGAGACGATATCCGATATAGGAGTCAATGAATGGGGCGAGGCGGGGTCCCGGCGACCCCACGACCCACTCCGATTGGACCGTCCTCGTCACGACGAAACCCTAGTGGTGTGTCTGTGAAATAGGGCCCGCGGTGCCTCCGAGCCATCGGCGTCATCTGGCAAGGAGAACACCGCAGTCGCAGCCCCGGGAGTTGCTTCGAGGATTTTGGACACCGCCAGGGGCGTCGAGGGCCGGAGAGACCGCCTCATTGTTTCGCAGACGCACCACTAGGTTGAGGCAACCCTTGTGTCGAGGGACCGAGATTCAGGCCCCAGGAACCGCCGGGGCTTCCGGTCCGTCCAAGACACACAGAGAGGAGATGTGGTGACCCAGTCGATGATGAGGTCTCGAAAGCTGACACTGGTCCTCGGGATGGTGATCGCCCTGGTCGCCCTGGCGCCGCGACCGGCATTGGGATGCTCGTGCATGCCTCCGGATGACCTGGGTGCAATGATCGACGACGCTCCTGCCGCGTTCGTCGGGGTGATGGTCGACCGCAAGGGGGGCGCCGACCAGTTCGAGGCGGTGTTCGTCTTCGAGGTCGACGAGTGGGTCAAGTCGGACCTGGGCAGCCAGGTGGCGATCCACTCCGGGTCGGACAGTGCCATGTGCGGGTTTGAGAACCCGACCGGCGACCTGGTGGGGCTCCTGGTCTACAACGACGGCCCCAGGCTCACCTCCGGTCTGTGCTCCATGGTCTCACCGGACGGGTTGCTCGAGGTTGCCTCCGGGCACACCCCACGACCGGGCGCGGTGCCACCGCTGATCCCCGAGGACATCGGGTTGCCCGGCCCTGGACCGACCACCGACGGGAACACCACCGCCCAAGTCGCCCTCGGTGTGCTGGCTGGACTGGTGCTGGCCGCACTGGTGGTTGCCCGGCTGAGACGGCCGGGGTCAGCCAAAGAGGAGTGATAGACAGGTGAGACCGCCGTCGGCTTTCTGAAACTCGGTGGTGTCGCACCAGTCGACCTGGTAACCGGCCGCCTGGACCAGCCCGATGGTGAAAGGCGAGCTGGCGGTGACCACGATCCGGTCGTCGTGGAGCCGGAGGGCACTGGCCCCTTTCTCCCCCGGCGGCTTCTCGATCAGGCGGTAGCCGACGAACACTGCCGGATCGGTGCAGTCGGGGGCGATGAGGATGGTCTCGTCGTCGAGGGCGGCCACCGCCGACTTGAGGTGGAGCACGCGCGAAACCGGGGCTGCCACCACCCGCAGACCATCGGCGGAGGCGAGCTCGGCGAACTGGGCGATCCCGGCATCGTTGGTCCGGGTGGAGCGGCCGATGAACACCGTGTGTCCGACCCGGAGGACGTCACCCCCATCGACGGTGCCCGGGGCGGTGATCTCTCTCACCGGCATCATCCCCGAGAGTGCCTCGGCCACCGGCGGGGTCTCCGGCCGGCGCTCCGGGGCCCCGGGACGGGTGATCACCGCAAACGTGTCCAGGACCACTGCGGTGTCCTCGATGAAAGGACAGTCGGGGCAAGCTTCGTCGGCGGGGACCACGGTCACCTGATATCCGGACTCGGTGAGCATCGTCCGGTATTCATGGTGCTGCTCCCGGGCCCGGGCGACGTCGAGCACCGGCCTCTCCCCCATGGTCAGAGCATTGGCGAACGACTCCGGCACTTCACGGACGACGGCTCTGGGCACGGGCAAGAGCGTACCCTCGAGCTCTGCCCACCACATCCGACGCGTCCTTCCGTCCGTCTCCCGATACCATAGGTGGTACCATATAGGGCATGACCCGCAAGACCACCATCTACCTCCCCGACGATCTGAAGAGGGCCGTCGAGGTCGAAGCCAATCGACGGGGAAGCTCCGAGGCGGAAGTGATAAGGCGCGCCATCGCCGATGCGGTGCGCTCCCCCAGCCCCCAAGGAGGTCTCTACGGAGCCGAGCCGATCGCCGAGCGAGCCGATGAACTCCTCGAAGGCTTCGGTCGGCGATGATCATCGTGGACACATCGGCACTGCTCGCCTTCTTCAATCGGGCCGAGCCGGCCCACATCGAGGTTGTTGCCGCAATCGAGTCCACCAGCGGCCCCTACCTGGTTTCGCCATACGTGGTTGCCGAGGTCGACTACCTGGTAGCCACCAGACATGGTGTCGAGGCCGAGTTGGCGGTACTGCAGGAGCTTGCCGGGGGAGCGTGGACCCTGGCGCACATCGACGAGGACGACCTGATGGCGACTCGCTCGGTGATCGACCGCTACCGGGATCAGGAGGTGGGGGCGGCCGACGCATCTCTGGTCGTCCTCGCCGACAGACACTCCACCCGCCGGATTCTCACCCTCGACCGCCGACACTTCGACGTTCTCCGACCTTTGAGCGGCGGACGCTTCACCCTCTTGCCCACCCCGCGCTGATCGCCGCACCGCCGCTCTGAGCAGACTCAGGCCAACGCCACCAGGTCGAGGAGCTCTTCGTCGAAGAAGCGCATCTCGCCGTCGGGCATGAGCACTGCGCGGTCGGGGGCCAACTGGGCGACGAAGTCGGTGTCGTGGCTGACCAGGACGACGGTCCCTTCGTAGAGGGTGAGGGCGTCGAGCAGGGCCTCCTTGGCCTGGGGGTCGAGGTTGTTGGTCGGCTCGTCGAGCAGGAGGACCTTGGGTCTTGCTGCCACCAGCATGGCAAGGGCCAGCTTGGTCTT
>CAYZKF010000092.1:0-1005 GCA_964479135.1 uncultured Acidimicrobiaceae bacterium | reverse complement strand
TACACTCTTTCTCCTCGCCGACAAGATCGACCAGGACGCCGCCACTCTCTCCGGTCGCGAGGTGACCAGCATGGCCAGGGCCAGCTTGGTCTTCTCCCCACCGGAGAGAGTGGCGGCGTCCTGGTCGATCTTGTCGGCGAGGAGAAAGTGGCCCAACATCGACCTCAGGGTCTGGTCGGGGAGCCGGGCAGCCGACCGCATGTGGTCGAACACGGTCACCCCGTCGTGGATCTGCTCGTGCTCCTGGGCGTAGTAGCCGAGGCTTGCCTTGGGGCCGAGGGAGACTTCGCCCAGGTCGGCGGTCTCCACCCCGGCAAGGATGCGGAGCAGGGTGGTCTTCCCGGCCCCGTTGAGCCCGACCAGGAGCATCCGCTCCCCCCGCTCCACGGCGAATTCGATGTCGATGAAGACCAGGTTGTCACCAAACGACTTGGCCAGACCGGTGGCGGCTAGAGGCACCCGACCCGACGGCTCAGGCTGGGGGAAGCTCACCTTCACCCTCTTGCCCGACCGCTGCACCTCGACCAACTCCTTGCGGAGACGGTCGACCCTGGTCTCCATGGCCCTGGCCACCTTGGCCATCTTCTCACTGCTCCCCTTAAACCGCCGGATGTTCTCCTCGAGCCGGGAGATGGTCTCGTCTTGATGACGACGCTCCTTTTCCCTTTGCTCCCGGCGACGGTCCCGCTCCACCAGGAAGTGGCTGTAGTTGCCCCGGTAAGACTCCAGCTCACCATGCTCCACAGAGAGCACCGAGGTGATCGCCTCGTCGAGCAGGGGGAGATCGTGGGAGACGACCAACATCCCGCCTCGATAGGTGCTCAGGTATTCGATCAGCCACGCCTTGGCGTCGAGGTCGAGGTGGTTGGTCGGCTCATCGAGCAACAGGATGTCGGTCTCGGCGAAGAGGATCCGGGCCAGCTCGACCCGCCTCCGCTGACCGCCCGACATCGTCCTCACCGTTTGGACCAGCTCGTCGTTGCCGATCCCGATGTTCGAGGCGAT
>CAYZKF010000091.1:0-6862 GCA_964479135.1 uncultured Acidimicrobiaceae bacterium | reverse complement strand
GTTGTTCTTGGTGCGCCGGGAGAGGATCTGCATGACTCGCTCGATCTCCCGGGTCCGGCCGATCACCGGGTCGAGATGCCCGTCGCGGGCCGACTGGGTCAGATTGCGGCCAAATTGGTCGAGGATGGTCGAGCCACCCGAGCCACCCTCGCGGGCTCCCGGGCCGCCGGCACTCTTCGGCTGCTGTTCCTCGCCGGCGCCGGGGCCGGAAAGCAGCTGGATGACGGTCTGGCGGACCTTCTGCAACTCGGCACCGAGTTGCTGGAGAACCTGGGCGGCGACGCCTTCGCCTTCACGTATCAGACCGAGGAGGATGTGCTCGGTCCCGATGTAGTTGTGCCCAAGTTGGAGCGCTTCGCGGAGGGAGAGCTCGAGGACCTTCTTGGCCCTTGGCGTGAACGGGATGTGCCCGGGGGGAGACTGCTGGCCCTGACCGATGATCTTCACCACCTCGTCGCGGACCGAAGCCAAGTCGATGTCGAGCGACTCGAGAGCATGGGCGGCGATCCCTTCGCCCTCGTTGAGAAGACCGAGAAGAATGTGCTCGGTCCCGATGTAGTTGTGGTTGAGGTCGCGGGCTTCTTCCTGGGCGAGCACCACTACCCGGCGAGCTCGATCTGTGAATCGCTCAAACACGCACTGCTCCTGACCCTGCCATACCCAATTCTATCACCGGGCCGACTCTCGGCCTCTTCCCGTTCCTCTGCCCATCATCACGTAATACCATCGGCAAGAATGGAAGACCTCCAAAGTCTTGTCGGTATTCCCCGGATTTGGGAGCAATTGGATCGGGTCGAGGAACGTCTCCTCGAAGCCTCGACCGCTGATGACACCTATCTGACCAAGATCGCCCAGCATCTGCTCCTCGCCGGAGGCAAGAGGTTCCGCCCGCTTCTCGCCTTGCTCGCCGCCGAGTTCGGAGAGGTGGCCAATGGCAGACCGGTGGAGGCCGGAGTGGCAGTGGAGCTGATCCACGTCGGCTCGCTCTATCACGACGATGTCATCGACGAGGCCGACATCAGACGAGGGGCGGCCTCGGCCAACGCCAATTGGACCAACACCGTCGCCATTCTCGCCGGCGACTTCCTCATGGCCCGGGCATCAGAGGTTGCCGCCACCTCGCTGAGCCAGGAGTCGGTGAGATTGCTCGCCGCCACCTATGCCGACCTGGTCGAGGGCCAGACCCGGGAGCTTCAGTACCAGAACGACCTAACCCACACCATCGATGACTACTTCCAGGTGATCGGAGGTAAGACTGCCTCACTGATCCGCACCTCGGCCAGGCTCGGGGCGATCGCCGCCGACGCCGATGACGAGGTGGTCGAAGCCCTCTCCACATGGGCCTGGGAGGTGGGCATGGTTTTCCAGATCGCCGACGACGCCCTCGACCTTGTCGCCGACGAGGCCACCATCGGCAAGCCCGCCGGCTCCGACATCCGGGAAGGCACCTTCACCGGACCGGTCCTCATGGCGGCCGCCGGGCCTGGCGGCGAGCGGATCAGAGACCTTCTCGGTGACGGGACCCCCTACCGGGACGAGACCATCGCCGAGGTGATCGGGATCATCCGGGAAGGCGGATACGTCGACCAGACCCTGGAGGGCGCCCACGCCCGTCTCGGAGTCGCCGGAGACGCCCTCCGCACCATCCCCGAGGGCCAGCCCAGATCGATCCTCGAGACCTTGGGCCGCTACCTCCTCGACCGAGTCGAAGCGGTCAGGGTCTGACCCCGTACCCCGTACCCCGTACCCCGTACCCCGTACCCCGTACCCCGTACCCCGAAGGAGCGTGGCAGGCTTTTCCACGGCAGGCGATACCGCGAGCAGCTGAAAACGCCCTTGCACCTAGCAGCGCGGAAACGTCGCGGTCGAGGTACGAGGTACAGGCAGGAGGCCGCTTCCACGCCTCCGGTCATCGCCACAGAAGTTCCAGCAAGACCCGGTCGCGGTACGAGGTACCGCGAGGGAGCGCAGCGACCGAGCCACGGAGGGAGCGCAGCGACCGATTCAGTCGAAAACGGCCTCGAGGATGGTCGACACCACGCTGATAACCAGGGCGCCGAGGAAGGTCGCCCAGAAGAAGCCGGTCGAGGTCAACCCCAGGTCGAAAACCGACCCGGAGAGCCAGATCGCCAACTGCAGGACCAGGGCGTTTATCACCAGGATGAAGAGACCCAGGGTGAGGATGATGAACGGGATGCTGAGCACCTTGAGGACCGGCTTGATGAAGGCATTGGCCACCACCACGATCACGGTCACCGCGACGACCTTGAGGAAGGTGGGGTTGTCGAACTGAAGACCGGGCACCAGCCAGACGGCCGCCCACAAGGAGGCACCGGTGATGGCCAGCTTGAGAATGAGGTTCATTTGTCGTCTCCTTGGTTTGGCTCAGGTCTCATCGTGGGGAAAAGGATGACCTCCCGAATGTGCGGCTGGTCGGTGAGCAACATCACCAGCCGGTCGACCCCGATACCCAGACCTCCTGTCGGTGGCAGACCGTACTCCAACGCGAGGAGGTAGTCGTCGTCCAGGGGGTGGGCCTCGTCGTCACCGGCCTCCCGTGCCTGGGCTTGGGACTCGAACCTGGCCCTCTGATCGTCGGGGTCGTTCAGCTCGCTGAAGGCGTTGGCATACTCAGAACCGGCGATGACCAGCTCGAACCGGTCGGCCAGCCGGGGATCGTCCGGGTTGCGTCTCGACAGGGGGGACACCTCGATCGGCTGGTGGGTGACGAACGTCGGCTCCCAGATCTCCCCTTCCACCGCCTCTTCGTAGATCTCGGCGAGGATCCGCCCGGCTGTCCAGTCGTCCTCCACCTCGATGTCTAGTTGTCGGGCGTGGCCCTGCAAGACGTCCAACGGTGTGTCGAGGCTAACTTCGGACCCGAGGTGCTCCGAGACCAATTCGATGAGGGTGGCCCGACGGAAAGGCGGGGCCAACGACAGCTCTCTCCCCTTGTAGATGAGACCGGTCTCGCCGACGACATGTCGGGCTACTGACACCACCACCTCCTCGACCAGGGTCATGACATCTTGGTAGTCGGCCAAAGCCTGGTAGGCCTCGAGCATGGTGAACTCGGGGTTGTGGGTCGAGTCGAGCCCTTCGTTGCGGAATATCCGACCGATCTCGAAGACCCGCTCCATCCCCCCGACCACCAGCCTCTTGAGGAACAACTCGGTGGCTATACGCAGGTACATGGTCTGTCCCAGGGCGTTGTGCTCGGTGACGAACGGCCGTGCGTTGGCACCGGTTGCTTCGAGGAGGAGGATCGGTGTCTCCACCTCGACAAACCCCCTTTCCTCGAACTGGCGGCGCAGCTCGGCAACGACTCCAACCCTTGCCAGTGCCACATTGCGGGCGTGGTCGTTGACCATGAGGTCGAGATACCGACGGCGGCTCCGCGCCTCGACATCGGCGAGGCCGTGCCACTTGTCGGGCAGGGGTCGAAGCGACTTCTGGAGCAGCGTCACCCGGTCGACTCGAACGCTGAGCTCGCCCCGCTTGGTGGTCATCACCGTCCCTGACGCACCCACCCAGTCGCCAAGGTCGAGATCGTCGAAGGCCTCCACGACGTCCTCGCCGGAGGTCGCCTCGTCGGCGAAAAGCTGAATGGTCCCCGACCAGTCGGCCAGCGTCCCGAACTGGAGCTTCCCGAACGAACGGTGGAGCATCAGCCTCCCGGCGACGCTGACCCGGTCGGAAGTCTCCGAGGCGGGAGCAAGATCGCCGTATCGCTCATGGAGGGCGCCGGCCATATCTGAGCGGGGGTATCGGCTCGGGTAGCCGCCTGAGTCGAGGACTGCCTGATGTTTGGCTCGACGGGTGTCGATCTGCTGGTCCTCGGTGGAGTGCTCGTTCATGGCGTCGATGAGATCATGGCAGTGCCGAGAGGGTGCTGGGACGGTCGAGGAACACCCCCCGGTCGGGTCGGGGCTCTCCATCGACCCAGTCGAAGATGACATTGTCGATCAGCCTCACCCCACCCACCTCGGCAGCCACGGCGAGCACCGCCGGCTCGGTCAGATCGGGAATCGGCATCATGGTTGCCACCGAGGCCAGCTTGACGTAGTCGACGGCGAGTCCTTTCAACGACCGGCTCACCGTCGCCTCCAGCCGCTCCCCCCTCCGCTCGCCGGCGTCGACCTGTTCTGCGGCCTGGAATAGCCCCCTGCTCATGGCCAGGGCCCGTTCCCGCTCCGGGGGTTGCAGGTTGACATTGCGACTCGACAGGGCGAGACCGTCGGGCTCGCGGACGATCGGCGCCTCGATCAGCTGGATCGGGAACCGAAGATCGCTGGTCATGGCACGGAGCACCGCCAGCTGTTGTGCATCCTTCCGCCCGAACATGGCGATATCGGGCTTCAACCCGGCGAACAGCTTGGCCACCACGGTGGAGACGCCGACAAAATGGCCGGGTCGGTGCCGGCCTTCCATCTCGTCGGTGACCCCGGTGACCTCCACGGTGGTCTGGGAGACACCGCCGTAGACCTCCTCGACCGGAGGGGCGAACAGGATGTCGGCGCCACGATCGGAGGCGAGCGCCGAATCCCGCTCCTCGGCCCTGGGATAGGCATCGAAGTCGCCCGGGTCGTTGAACTGGGTGGGATTCACGAACAAAGAGACCACCATGGTGTCGCATCGCTCCCGGAGCAGGTCCATCAGACGCAGATGGCCTTCGTGAAAGAACCCGAGGGTGGGGAGGAAGCCGATCGACCCGCGGTACAACTCCCGGGTCTCGGCGAATGTCCGGGTCACCTCCACCGGTTGAGATCCTCTTCACGACCGGCCCGAATGGTGGTGGCCTCGGCGAGGAGCCTGAACTGACGACCCACTTCGTCGGACACTTCACGGGCCGCGGTGAGATGGCCGATGACGGTGTCGATGTCGCCGCGGGCGATCGGGCCGGTGAGCGCCGATGCCGGGCCGCCATCGAAGGAATTGGCCACCACCCGTTCCACCAGCGGCCGTGACACCGCAGCATCCACCCCGGCGGAGTCGAACAGGTCCCCGGAGACCGCCAATGCGGTGACCACGAAATTGGCCGCAGCCGCGGCGGCGGCGTGGTAGGCGGGCCGTGCCGTGTCATCCAGGACAAACGGCTCCAACCCCAGAGAGCCTGCCAGGTGGATCAGGGCGTCGACGGCGAGGGCGTCGCCCCCGATCCCGACAAAAGATCCGGGGAGAGCGGCGGCTCCCTTGTCCGGCTCGGGGAGGGTCTGGAGTGGATGGAACCCACCCACGGAGACACCTTCTTCCTGGAGCGGGTTGAGCACGGTGACCGGAAGAAACCCGGAGAGGTGAGCTGCTACTGCAAGATCACCCACCCGTCCCCGGAGATGATCGACTACCTCGGAAACCGCTTCGTCCTTGACCGCGATCAGCGCGATGTCTGCTTCAGGGAGGGGCCGGTCCCAACCGAGCTCAGGCCCGTAGGTCTGCCCCGGGCTTCTCGAGAGCACACCGACGATCCGATGCCCCGCAGCCTGGGCGGCCAGGGCCAGGGAACCTCCCGCCCTACCCGGACCGATGATTATCAGACGTAGATCGTCGGGTGGCGACACCGGTCGGAGGCTAGTGGTCCCCAACGTTCACCCGTTTGAGGACGGTCGGCCGACTTCGTTGGCTCGCCTAGAACATCGCCGCGTGGTGTTCGGTGCCAGAGCACTACTTGGGTCGCCTGACCGCTTTGTGGAGTGTCACTCCTGGCTGAGCTGCTCGGGAGTGACCACCGGCCACTGGGCATCCAGGGCCGCCTTCTCCGCCCGGTACCCGTCTCGTCTTTTCCAGAATTTCGTCTTCCAGAGCCTGAATCGGCGTTGCTCCGGGGTTTGGGGAGGAGGCGAGCCTTGAGTCGACCTGGTTCGCTTCTCCTCGGGGAGGACGATCTCGTCGGGGTCGTCCAATGCATGGAGTATTTGGTTGGCGGCGTGTCGGGTTGCCCGGTGCTGCAGTTTGCGATCGTCGCGGGAAGGCCGCTCGTCGTATCCGGGGATCTCCTGTCGGTGTGCTCGTGAGCGTCGTGCCATCTAGTCGTTCCCTCCTTGTTTCGCGGGTGGTGGATCTGCGGGAGGAATCTTGGCGGGGCACGGCCACACACCATGAGACGGAACCTAGCAGGGTTGGCCGATTGGGAGGAAGGGTCGAACGACTCTGACTTAGTGCTCTCCGGCGTAAGTAGGTGCGCGAGTTTCGGCGAGTCAGCGACGTCGATGGCAAGGACGCAGGACGAAGGCGCACCCGGTGCGGTGCTTCAAGGACGAGGACGAAGCAAGCGGCGTCGCTGGCCGTCGAAACACCCACGTACTTACGGCGGGGGGCACTTAGCATTCAGGACCCGGTGGCCGACGTCAGAGGACACCGGGGATGAACCATCGCCTCACTCGTCTTCGGTAGGAGGCATAACCGGCGTAGCGGATTCGGAGTCGAGCCTCCTCGTATCTGGCCTTGACCACCAAGAACACCGACAACACCAGCGCTCCGGCCAACCCCAGACTGCTGCCGAGGGCCAGGGCGACGCCGGTTACTACCAGGAGAACACCCCCGTAGACCGGATGGCGGACCAGGCGGTAGGGCCCGTGGTCCACCAGATTTGCACCGGCGCTCGGCTCCGGGCTGACGACCAGAGCCGGCCCCAGCGCCCGAGCCGCCACCCATCCGAGAGCAACACCACCGCCCGCCATCACCAGCCCTGTCAACCTGAGGAGCGGGCCGTCGCCGAACGCAGTGGAACCGTCGACGGCGATGCCTACCCCAATCACTCCGAGCAGCACGACCTGAGCCACAACGAGCCAGGTCCCGGCGAGGCTGTCGCCGGTCCATCGACCGGCGAGGGGTTCGACACCCTGGGGAGCAATACCCGACAGGG
>CAYZKF010000090.1:0-6874 GCA_964479135.1 uncultured Acidimicrobiaceae bacterium | reverse complement strand
GTCGGCGGCGAGGTCAGGTACCACAAGGGCGAGGAGGCACGATCTGGATAGGTCGAGCCTGACCGATGCGGAGATCCGCTCGATAATCGAGCGGGTCAAAGGCCGCGTCGCCGCCGCCGAATTCTCCGCGCGAGCCGGACCTGCACTACGCGCCGGCGACGAGCTGGCCATATCCGAGGTGGAGCTGGGCGACGGCATCCACGCCACCATCGACCAGGCGGTCAAAGCGGCGCGTCAAGCCTTCCTCGACTATCGGGAAATGGGGCTCGAGTCGAGGAAAACCATCGTCGAGGGCATGCGAGCCGCCATGCTCCGTGAAGGGGAGCGTCTCGCCTACCTGGCGGCTCAGGAGACCGGTGTGGGACGTGCCGAGGACAAGGTGATCAAGAACCGACTGGTCACCACCAAGACGCCCGGGCCCGAAGACCTCGAACCCCATGTGGTCACCGGCGACGCCGGGATGATGATCACCGAATACGCCCCGTACGGGGTGATCGCCTCGATCACCCCTACCACCAACCCCACCTCGACGATCATCAACAACTCGATCTCGATGGTCTCGGCAGGCAATGCGGTGGTCTTCAACGTCCACCCCAATGCCGCGCTGGTCTCCGTGGAGAACATCAAGCTCCTCAACCGAGCGATCGTCGCCTCGGGTGGGCCCCCGAACCTGATCACAGCCATCCCCCAACCCACCCTCGACTCGGCCCGGGAGGTGATGCATCACCCCGATGTGCGCGTCCTGTTGGTGACCGGTGGGCCCGGCGTGGTCCAGGAGGCATTGAAGACCAACAAGAAAGCGATCACTGCCGGTCCGGGCAACCCTCCCGCGGTGGTCGACCAGACCGCCGATGTCGAAGCGGCGGGACGGGACATCGTCCTCGGAGCTTCTTTCGACAACAACGTGATCTGCACCGACGAGAAGACCACGATCGTGGTCGACACCGTGGCGGATCGCCTGGTTCAGGCGATGGTGGCCAACGGCTCCTACCGGCTCAAGGAGCACGAACTGAAGCGTCTGGAGCGAGCGATCTTCCGGGAGATGGGACCGCCCAACAAGCCGGGCATGATCAACCCGCAGTGGATCGGCAAGAACCCCTCCCGTATCCTCGCCGAGATCGGGATCACCGTGCCAGACGAGATCCGGCTGGTGGTGGCCGAGGTGCCCCGTGAGCACAACCTGGTGTGGACCGAGCAGATGATGCCGGTGATGCCGGTGGTGAGGGTCCACAACGTGGACGATGCCATCGATCTCGCGGTCCGCTCCGAGCACGGGTTCCGTCACACCGCCTCGATCCACAGCACCAACGTCGACACCATCACCCGGATGGCTCGGGCGATGAACTGCAGCATCTTCGTGGCCAACGGGCCCAACTACGCCGGTCTGGGTGAGGGCGGCGAAGGCTTCACCTCGTATTCGATCGCTAGTCCCACCGGTGAGGGTCTCACCCGGCCCCGGAACTTCTCCCGGGTCCGCCGGATCAGCGTGGTGGGAGCTCTGCGAATTGTCTGACCCCGCAATGGCCCTACTCGAGTTCGACTCGATAAGCGCCGGCATCGTCGCCGGAGACGCCATGGTCAAGGCCTCTCCCATCGGGCAGATCTACGCCGGGACGGTCCACCCCGGCAAATATCTGGTGTTGGTCAGCGGTGACACCGCCAGCGTCGAGGTTGCCTTGGCCATAGGGGGCGAGGTAGGGGGTGATCACTTGAGCGACTCGGTGTTTCTCCCCGACATCCACCCTGAGGTCACCAATGCCATGGTGAGAGGCGGGGTGGGCTCCGACTTGGTGGCGGAGGCACTGGGGATCGTGGAAACCTCTACGGTGGCCGCGGTGATCGACGCAGCCGATGCCGGCGTCAAGGCGGCCGCGGTTGTGGTCTGGTCGGTGCGGCTGGCCGATGGTCTAGGTGGCAAGGGTTATGTCTTGTTCTCCGGCACCGTGGCCGATGTCGACGCAGCGGTGGAGGCGGCGCTGGGACGGATTGCCGCCCATGGCACCCTGATCAGATCGGACGTGATCTCACAACTGCACGATGAGATGGCCGGCAACCTCGCCGCCGAGCTTCGTTTCATGAAGCGGATCGTGACCGGGGGCTGATATGGAGCTCGCCCGGGTCCTGGGGAGTGTGGTGGCCACCGAGAAGGTCAGCGGGCTCGAAGGGGTGCGTTTACTGGTGATCCAGCCACTCGACAAGCAGCAACGTCCCAAAGGAGGAACGGTGGTCGCCGCCGACGCGGTCGACATGGCCGGCCCCGGTGAGCTGGTCTACTACGTCAGCGCCCGTGAGGCCGCCGAGGCGATGCCGGCGCGTTTCGTCCCGGTCGACCACGCCGTGGTTGGCATCGTCGACCACCTCCAGGTCGGAGTCGAAACGTGAAGGTGGGTCAGGTGGTGGGGACGGTGGTATCCACGGTCAATATCCCCATACTCGACGATCACCGTCTTCTCCTCTGTGACCTCCAAGACGCCGACGGCAACCCGGAGGGTTACACCATCGCCATCGACGTGGTCGACGCCGGGATGGGAGATACCGTCCTCGTCCTCGACGAGGGCAACTCGGCTCGCCAGATCCTGGGGCTGGACGCCGGCGCCATTCGGGCCCTAGTCGTCGGTGTGGTCGACGAGATGACCGTTGATGGGGCGGTACGGGATCTGACCTGAGCTGCGACCGGCCACCAGGCGCCGGAGGCCCCTACCTCGTCACGAGACGAACCACGGCATGGTCAGGCGTCGGACGCACCCACCAGCCGGTAGCTCATGGTCTGGGACATCTTCATCACCAGGCCGAAAGAGAGCATCTCTCCGGTGTCCTCGTCGGGGATGTTCATGTCCATGACCATCCGGTTGGCGCCGGAGAACTGAGCCATCCGTGACGTCCCCGTCTCGGGGTCGAACCAGGTGGTCATGGTGGACACCGAGGCATCGACCTCGATGAGCCATCGAAGTTGCGAGGTGATCGCCTCCAGCTCGGCCAACTCTTCCTCGGTGGCCTCGGGAGGCAGGAACGCCTCGAACATCCCGATGATGAACTCGGCGAGATCGAAGGAGATGGCTGAGGTGGTCACCGCGGTCTCGATCACCAGCACGTCGACACCGTCGAGGCTGTCAGCGCGTGACACCTGACTCTCGAAGATGGTGGTCACCGGGTCGTCGTCATCGAACATCGGCGTCTCGATGATCTCCGACCAACTGTCACCAACCTCAACCTCGTCGTCGCTCAGCGGTGGGCCGAAGAACCTGCCCAGTTCGAGGTCGGCCGTGCCCAGGGTCCCCAATCCTTCCAACCCTCCGAAGATACCCCCGAACAGATCGTCGAAATCGTCGTCATCGGTGACCAGGTTCCCTTGCTCGTCGACGATCAAGGTCACCTCGAAAGGCCCGACGCCGGCAAAGTCGGGGACGTCGTCGGGATCGGCCGGCTCGCCGTCCAAGGTGGCGGTGAAGTCGAGACCGGTGAGGTCACCGGAAATGGTGACGGCGAAAGTCCCCTCCTCGGGACCGTCGGCTACCGCATAGTTGAAGGTGGTGGTACCGGAAATCTCCATGGTGAACTCGCCAGGAGCCCCTTCCTCGCCAAGGGCGGAGGCGTCGCCGGTGGTGGTCAGCTCCATCTGCTGATCGATATCCACCTCGTAGGCGAAGGTGGTACCGGGGACCAACGAGTAGCTGAGCCGGGTGGCCTCCGGTGTCGCGACCTGAGGCTCGGTGGTCGAGGTTGGGGCCGGGTCGGTGGCTGTGGTGGTGGTATCCGCAGTACCGCCACAGGCGGCGAGGACCAGGGACAGGGACGTGATCAAGAGAAGGGAACGTTTTGGCATGACGCCGAGGTTATCGGCATTTCGGCGCTGAGCATTAGCGGCGCCGCTACCTTGTCCCGGCTTGTGAACCCATGGACACCATTGATCGCCGCCACCTTCGGGTGGGCAGCTTCGGTGGTATTGAGCAAAGTGATCCTCAGTCGTGGCGTTGACACCGTCACCCTGGTCCCGATCCGGACCGCGGTTGGGCTGTTCACACTCCTGCTGATCGCCGCGGCGACCAGACTCTTCCGAACGACATCCGGGGCAGCATGGGGTCGTGGTGCCGTCCTCGGTGTTGCTGCCATGGCGCTCCCCAACCTGGTGATGACCCGCGCCCTCGAGGATCTCCCGGTCAGTCTCGGCGGTCTGCTCATCGCCCTGATCCCGATTACCACAGTCATCGCCGCCCACTTCATCCTCAAAGACGAGAAGTTCAAGGCCAAGTCGATCCCCGGTCTGCTCATTGCCTTCTCCGGCACCGCCCTCCTGGTCGGGTTGGGTGGCGAGTCGATCGAAGGTGTGGTCAACCTGTGGAGGGGTGTCGGCTTCAGCCTCACCGGAGTGGTGCTTGCCGGCATCGGTGGCGCTCTCACCAGACGGTTCGCCCTCGACGTGGAGAGTCGGGATCTGGTCTTGCCTCAGTTTGCCGTTGGCACTGCCACCCTCTTCCTGGTGGTTCCGGTGTTGTTCGAACCCGACTTCACCGGGGTGGGGAGTGGCAACTTCTTATTGCTCCTGGTCCTCGGAGTGGTCGGTACCGCCCTCCCTTTTGCCATGTTCATCATCGCGGCGTCGATCAACCCGGCGTGGCGTCTCGGGCTCACCGGGTACACCGTCCCGGTGCTGGCGGTCGCCCTGGCCGTGGTTTTCCTCGGAGAGCGTCTCACCCCGGAGATCATCGGCGGGGCGGTGCTCATCGTGGGCGGGGTGATCCTCGCCGATCGGGCCAATCGCCGGGCGCCGGAGGTCATCGTCCCGATATGAGACGGTGCAGCACCGGGATCGGATTTACCCTCAGCGTATGAGCCGTCGCATCCTGGTCGCCGTCGGATGGCCCTACGCCTCTGGGCCTCTTCACCTCGGGCATCTCGGCGGGGCCTATCTGCCCGCGGACATCTTCGCCCGGTACCACCGCCTCGTCGGGAACCAGGTGCTCATGGTCTCCGGCTCCGATGCCAACGGGACGCCGATCACGGTCACCGCCGATCAACTGGGTATCGACCCTCGGGAGGTAGTGGAGAAGTACCACCCCGAGATCCTCGGCTACTGGGAATCGCTCGCCATCTCCTTCGATCTCTTCACCACCACCATGACCGAGAATCACCATTCGGTCACCCAGGACGTCTTCATGCGTCTGTTGGAGAAGGGCCATTTGAAGAAAGGGGTGTCTGAGCAGTTCTACGACGAGGAAGCGAATCGGTTCCTCCCCGATCGTTATGTCGAGGGCACCTGCCCTCACTGCGGCTTCGCCGATGCTCGCGGAGACCAATGCGACAACTGTGGAAGGACCTTGGACCCCACTGACCTACTCGACCCGCGCTCCCGGCTCAGCGGCGCCACCCCGGTCAGACGGGAGACCGAGCACTACTTTCTCCAACTCCCCGATTTCGTCGATCGGCTCCGGGAGTGGCTCGAGTCGAAGACCTCCTGGCGCAAACATGTCCGGAACTGGGCGCTGGGGATGCTCGAGGACGTCCCCGAAAGGGCCATCACCAGAGACATCGAGTGGGGCGTCGAGGTCCCGGTTGACGATCTCGGACCGGGAAAGCGGATCTATGTCTGGTTCGACGCGGTGATCGGTTATCTGTCGGCGGCCAAAGAGTGGGCGTCGGAGTCGGAAGACCCGGAGGCGTGGCGCTTGTGGTGGGAGGATCCGGCGGCCGAGTCGTATTATTTCGTCGGCAAAGACAACATCCCGTTCCACACCGTGATCTGGCCGGCGATGCTGATGGGATACGGCGGACTCAACCTCCCAACGGACGTGCCCGCCAACCAATACATCACCTTCAAGGGTGAGAAGGCCTCCAAGTCGAAGGGGATCGGCCAGTCGATCGCTTGGTACGCCGAGAGGCTCGAACCAGACGCCATCCGCTATGCCATCGCATCGGTCCTGCCCGAGCAACAGGACACCGATCTAAGCGACGACGAGATCGTCCGTAGGATCAACGAGGAGCTGGTGGCGACCTGGGGCAACCTGGTCAATCGGGTGCTGAGCATGAGCGCCCGGAACTTCGACGGCAGGGTTCCCGAGCCCGGCCCGCTGGAGCCGATCGACCAGGAGATGGTGTCAGCGGCGGAGTCGACCCTCGACCGGGTGGCGCAAGCCATCGAGAGGGTGGAGTTGCGGGCCGGTCTCAGAGCGGCGATGGAGTCGGCGTCCCAGGTCAACGTGTATCTCAACTCGACCGAGCCCTGGCGAGTGGTCGGTGAGAACCGGCCCCGGGCCGCCACCATCCTCTGGTCGGCCATCCAGGCGATCTCGGCGATCAGGGTGGCGTTTGCGCCTTACCTTCCCTTCACCAGCGAAGCTCTGGGGGCGATGTTGGGCCTGCCCCCCAAGGTGGGGTCGTGGTCAACCAACCCGGTCCCGGCAGGTACTCCCCTGGGCCCCGTCGAGCCACTGTTCGCCAAGCTCGACGACCAGGTACTGTCATAGCCTCGAACCCGCTCGGCATTCTGACCTACTGGGTGCTGCGTGGTTGTGCTTCAACCGAAACCATCGAGCAGGAGAGGACGTCAAAGGGGAGTGACCCGGATCATCAGGATCGTTTCAGGCTCGACCCTGGTCGTGGCCGGCACCGCCATGCTGGTCCTTCCCGGCCCCGGGCTGCTCACCATCGCCGCCGGTGTCAGCATCCTTGCCAAAGACGTTCCCTGGGCCCAACGGCTCAAGGACAAGGTCGATGCCCGGTTGACAAAACCGGCCAGCGACTGAAGAGTCGAAGTACCAAATACCAGGTACCAAGTACTTAGTGCCCCCGCCGTAAGTACGTGGGTGTTTCGACGGCCGAACCTCGCGCACCTACTTACGCCGGAGAGCACTCAGTTTGGCGGGTACACCCCCATCCC